>JAMCWS010000116.1 GCA_023480605.1 bacterium | reverse complement strand
GGTGAATTCGATCGGTTCATCTTCGCGCGACGTATCGAACACCGTCCCGTCGGCCAGTTTGCCGGTGTAGTGAACCTTGACGGTGTCGCCCAATTTGACCTGAGCCATTATGTCGGTTTCCTTTCATCGTTTGATCCGGAGCGCAGAATTCTCCATGCGCCGATGGCGCCGTTCACGGCCGCCACGGCGCCGGGAACCAAGTCTAACGGATTTGTCGTGATGCGATTTCCTTGGAGATGAAATAGACGGCGGGCTTCCCACGCCCGGAAAAATCCGGCGCACTCTCTCTTTTCATGGGTACACGGCGCTGGACCGATTGCAAGGCCAAATTTCCGAGCGATTCATGCGTCTGGCCGGTCCCGCGCATCAGACCGGCGGCGGCGCCGGTTCGTGGCGGATGACTTTACCGGCCGACTTGTGGCCCCGGCCTGTCGCCGGGGTGGGCGCCGGCGCCTTGTGCCGGACGGCGGGGGCGAGCAGCGCCACGGCCAGCGCTTCGGCGATTGTCCGCACCGGCCTAAACTCCAGCTCGCCGCGGATCTCGGGATTGATTTCCTCCAGTTCGGGCTCGTTGTCGGCCGGTATGATGATCATCGCGATATGATTGCGGTGGGCGGCGATGACCTTTTCCTTCAGGCCGCCGATCTTGAGCACACGGCCGCGCAAGGTGATTTCGCCCGTCATCGCCACGTCCTGACGGACGGGGCGGCCGGTCAGGGCCGAGACGATCGAGGTGACGATGGTCACGCCGGCCGATGGCCCGTCTTTCGGGATGGCCCCTTCGGGGATGTGAACGTGGATGTCGAGGGTTTTATAGAAATCGCGCGGCACGCCGAGTTGCGGGCCGTGGGCGCGGATGTAGCTCAGTGCCGCCCGGGCCGATTCCTGCATCACGTCGCCCAGCTTGCCGGTCAGTTGCAGCCCTCCCTTGCCGGGCATGGTGGTGGTTTCGGTGGGCAGGATTTCGCCGCCGAACTCGGTCCAGGCCAGGCCGGTGGCCACGCCGACCTCGGTGGTCTCGTGCAGGGCCATGTCCTGGTAGCGCTCGGGGCCGAGGTGTTCGCGCACGAACGCTGCCGTGATGGCGTGCCGCCCGTCGCCCGTCTTGTCCAGGACGATGGCGCGGGCCGTTTTACGGCAAAGGTTGGCGATCTCGCGCTCGAGGTTGCGCACGCCGGCCTCGCGCGTGTAGCGCTGGATGATCATGTCGACGGCGTCGTCGCCGAAGGTCACGCGCCGCGGGTTCAGGCCGTGGGCCTTGAGCTGGCGCGGGATCAGGAAGTTGCGGGCGATCTGGCGTTTTTCGTCCTCGGTGTAGCCGGGCAGCCGGATGAGCTCCATGCGGTCGAGCAACGGGGCGGGGATGCCGGCGACGGTGTTGGCCGTGGTGATGAACATGACGCGCGAGAGGTCGAAGTCGACTTCCAGGTAATGGTCGTTGAAATTGCGGTTCTGCTCGGGGTCGAGCACTTCGAGCAGGGCCGAGGCGGGGTCGCCGCGGAAGTCGGCGTTCATCTTGTCGACTTCGTCGAGCAGAAAGACCGGATTCATCGTGCCGGCCTTTTTCATCGACTGGACGATCTTGCCGGGCAGCGAACCGATGTACGTGCGCCGGTGGCCGCGGATTTCGGCCTCGTCGCGCACGCCCCCCAGGCTGACGCGCACGAACTTGCGCTTGAGCGTGCGGGCGATCGACCGCGCCAGCGAGGTCTTGCCCACCCCCGGCGGGCCGACCAGGCAAAGGATGGGCCCGCGGATCTCGCGCACCAGTTTGAGCACGGCCAGGTATTCGACGATGCGTTCCTTGATCTTTTCCAGGCCGTGGTGGTCCTCGTCGAGGATGCGCTGGGCGCGTACGAGGTCGCCCCGGTCCTTGGTATATTTCCCCCAGGGCAGGTCGAGCAGCCATTCGATATAGGAGCGGCTGACGGTAGCCTCGGGGCTGAGCTGCGCCATCTTCGAGAGGCGCGCCAGTTCGCGGAAGGCCTTGTCGCGCGCCTCGTCGCTCATCTTGCTTTTCTTGATCCGGCCCTCGTATTCCTCGATCTCCAGATCGTCCTCGTTCGAAAGGCCCAGTTCCTTCTCGATGACCTTGAGCTGTTCGTTGAGGAAGTATTCCTTCTGGCTCTTGCCGATCTTGCTTTTGACCTGGGTGATGATCTTGTTTTCGAGTTCGAGCAGTTCGTTCTCGGACCCCAGCAGTTGCGACAGGATCATCAGCTTGCTGGTGATTTTCGTCGACTCCAGCACCTGCTGCTTGTCCTGGGTTTTGAAGTGGCAATAGTTGGCGATGGCATTGGCCAATTGCAACGAATCCTCGAGGCTGCGGATCGAGAGGGCCAGATCCTCGGGGATTTTGTCCGAAAGCTTGGCGTAGCGCTCGAACTGGTTTTCGATCGTGCGGCGCAGAGCGAGGGTGCGCTTGTCCTCGTCCGTCTCGTAGGCCAGCGGCACGACCCGTCCCTGGAGGTATTCACGTTGGGTGAGAAATTCGAGGATTCGGCCGGCCTGGCGGCCTTCGACGAGGATCTTGGCCGAGCCGTCGGGCAGGCGCAATACCTGGATGACCTCGGCGAAGGTACCGACCTCGTATAAGTCCTGGGGGCCGGGATGCTCGCTTTCGGCCGAGCGCTGGGCGACCAGGAAAACCCGCTTGTCGTCGGCCAGGGCCGCCTCGAGCGCCAGGAGCGACTTGTGGCGGACAATGAACAGCGGAGTGATGCTGTTGGGGAAGACGACGATTTCCTTGAGCGGGATGATGGGGAGCGTTTCAGTTCTGGCCATGTTGTCATCCTGGGGCCGACGGGGCGATCCAGACGCGGATCCGTGCGCCACCGTCCGTGCTACGATCGCAGGCTAGACCTCACTCCAGATTGTGAGGCATCCGGCGCGGCGGATTCAAGTCTTTTCGCCCCGATATCCCTTCGATCGCTCGGAAATAGAGCCGCAAAGGCGCATATAAAAGCCGGCCAAGTCGAAGTTGTTTCGTGAAGGATTCCACGGGGCCTTCCCGTCGCCTGGCTCGGATTCGTAATGATTCATGGATTGCAAAAGCTTGAATTATTTATCCTTGGCGCTTTTACGGCTTCGTGGCTCAATACGACTGAATGACATGTGAAGAAGCGCGGCCGGGCGAGTCTCACGCTCCCGGCGGCCGGGCGGCCTTGTAGCCGGCGCGCAGCATCTCCTTGCGCGCCGCGACGTCGCCGGCGCGGGCCGGGTCGTGGGCGACGTTCGTGTTCTCGGCCGGGTCGCTCGCGTGGTCGTAAAGTTCGGTGGCGACCGTCGCGCCCGTCTGCATGTTGCGCCATTCGGTATAGCGGAATCGGTCGGTGCGCATGGTGTAGCCCATGATCCTGCCGCGCGGATACTGGCTGAACGCCGCCCGCTTCCAGGGGCGGTCTGGGTCGTCGAACAGGGGGGCCATGCTGGCGCCCTCGAGGTGGGCGGGGCGTTCCAGGCCGCACAGGTCGCACAGCGTGGGGTAGATGTCGACGAACTCGGTCAGCGCCCGGGTGCTGCGCCCGCGCGCCTTCGCCCCGGGCGCGCTGATGATGAGCGGGGCGTGGGTGTCCAATTCGTAGTTGGTGTGCTTGCACCACATGGTGTGCTCGCCCAGCTTCCAGCCGTGGTCGCCCCACAGGACGACGATCGTGTTGTCGCGCAGCCCAAGGCGGTCGAGTTCGTCCAACAGGCGGCCGATCTGCGCGTCGGTGTAAGAGACGCAGGCGTAATAGCCGTGGATCAGCTTGCGGGCAAGGTCGTCGGGCATGTCGCCCTTGGCGGGCATGCCGGCGTAGCCGCGCAGTTCGCCCCAGTCGGTGAGGGCGATTTTGGGCGCCCCTTTGGGCACGAACGGATTGTCGGCCAGGTCGATCTTGTCCTCCGCATACAGATCCCAGTATTTTTTGGGCGCGCAGAACGGCAGGTGCGGCTTGAGAAAGCCGACGGCGAGGAAAAACGGCCGGTCCTTGAGTTCCCCGAGCAAGGCGACGGCCCGGTCGGCGTGCATGCCGTCGGCGTAGGCGTTGTCGGCCACGTCGGGCCCTTCGAAGGCCGGACCCATGCCCGTGCGCGTTTCCTTGGGATGCGCGCGCGCATAGGCCTTCACTTCGGCGATCGATTCCCCGGCCAGGTAGCCGCGCCCAACCCACTGACCCATGGGGTGATAGGCGCCGCGGCTCCAGCCCACGGTTTCGTCGCTGCGGTGATGGTAGACCTTGCCGATGGATGCGGTTTCGTAGCCGTTGGCCAGAAAGTGGCGGTTGAGCGACAGGGCGCCGGGCACGCATTCGTAAAGGGGGCCGCAGTTGAAAATCCCGCCCTTGTCGGGCCGGTAGCCGCTCATCAGGCTGGCGCGCGAAGCCATGCAGATCGCCTGCTGGCAGTAGGTGCGTTCGAAGAGGAGCCCCTCGGCCGCCAGGCGGTTGATGTTGGGTGAAACGATCTGTTTCCGCCCATAGCAGCCCAATTGCGGGCGCAGGTCGTCGACGGCGATAAAAAGGACGTTGGGCCGGCGCGGGGACGCTCCGCCGGCGCCTATCGGCTCAGCCGCCCATGGCGCCGCGGGCAATGCCGCCGCCGCGGCCGCTCCGCCGAGGACTTTCAGAAAATTGCGTCGCGTGATCGCGCTGCGATCCATGGTCGTGTCCTTTCGCGCCGCCGGCGTCGTGCCGGTTCGTGGCCGCTTCCGTTGTTGAACATCCGGCATAACCATATACCGCGCGATTCCGACGTTCAATGCGGCTCTTTTCAGTTGATGTTGCGCCCGGGGAGGATATGATGGGAAAGGTGTTTGAAGGGGAGTAGCGCCTGACCGCCCGCGAGGGGGGGCAGGGGCCGGCGCCGTCAGGACGCCCTGGAATGGGCCGGCGCCCGCCGCCAAGTGCAAGACCTTCGCCGTCGGTTGATGGTGAAGGCTTTTTTTGTTCATATCCGGCGGCCCGCGCGGCGTGACCGCGGGGAGCCGCAAGGAAACACAAGTCATGATTCATCCCGTCATCGGCTGGAGCGTGTTCGGCGTGTTCATCGTCGCCATGATGACGCTGGACCTGGGGGTGTTCCGCCGCCGCTCGCACGATATCGGCATGCGCGAGGCGCTGGGATGGAGCGCGGCATGGATCGGGCTGGCGCTGGCGTTCAACCTGGGCGTCGGGCTGGTCCAGGGGCGCGCGGCGGGCCTGGAGTTTTTGGCCGGCTACCTGATCGAGTTGTCGCTCAGCGTCGACAACCTGTTTGTTTTCCTGGTGATTTTTACCTACTTCCGCATCCCGGGGGCCTATCGCCACCAGGTGTTGTTTTGGGGCATCCTGGGGGCGCTCATCATGCGGGGGATTTTCATTTTCGCCGGCGTGGTGCTCATCAATCGCTTCGAGTGGGTCCTTTACGTTTTCGGCGCCTTTCTCATCTACACGGGCATCAAGATGGCCTTCCAGAAAGAAACGGAGGTCCACCCGGAAAAAAGCACCGCCCTGCGGCTGTTCCGACGCGTCGTGCCGGTCACCGACCGGTTCGAGGGAGGGCGCTTCTTCACCCGCGTCGACGGCCGGCGCCTGGCGACGCCGTTGCTGGTTGCGCTGGTGTTCATCGAGATTTCGGATCTGCTGTTCGCCGTCGACTCGATTCCGGCCATCTTCGGGGTGACGCGCAACCCATTTATCGTTTACACCTCCAACATCTTCGCCATCCTCGGCTTGCGCTCGATGTATTTCGCCCTGGCCCGCCTCATGCAGCTTTTCCACTACCTCCATTATGGCTTGGCGGCGGTGCTGTGTTTTGTCGGCTTCAAAATGCTTTTGGGTTATTTCGATCGTGAAATTCCCGTCGGCGTCGCCCTGGCGGTCATCGCCACGGTCTTGGGCGTGTGCATTATCGTTTCGATTCGTTGGCCGAAAAAGCGAACCGCCGCGGCGCTCGAAGAAAGCGCGATCGACGGGGGCGTCGCCGCGGATGCGGGCGCCGGCTCGCAAAATCCCGATTGTCAGGATTGACCAACCGCCGGACCGTCTCAGGGGGCGGCCGCCTGGATTGCCTCGGCGACGGCCTCCACGATGGGGCGCAGCGTCTCGGCGCTAAAGTCGAAGCGAATGCCCGCCGCGGCAAACAGATCGGGCAACGGGCGCGAGCCGCCCAGTGCCAGGGCGCGCCGGTAGTTCGCCAGCGTGCGCTCGGGGTTGTTTCTGAACTGCAGCCAGAGTTGCAGGGCGCCGATCTGGGCGATGCCGTATTCGATGTAATAAAACGGGTGCAGGTATAGGTGGAGCTGGCGCTGCCATTGCGAGCGTTTCTCGGCGTCCAGGTCCGTCCAGTCGATCCCGGGTCCGAAGCGGTCGGTCAGTTCGAGCCACCGATCCTCGCGCTGGGCGGTCGTGTGGTCCGGGTTGAGATAGATCCAGTGCTGGAAGGCGTCGATCGTGGCAATCCAGGGGAATATCTCGACCAGTTCCTCGAGGTGGCGCCGGCCGGCGCGGGCGACGTCGGCCGCGTCGTCGTAGAAGACGTCCAGGTTGGACAGGCCGAACACCTCCATCGCCATCGAGGCGACCTCGCAGAACTCCATCGGCGCGCTGCGGTAGGCCAGCAGTGGCTCCTTGCGCGCCGCGAAGGCGTGGAAGGCGTGGCCCCCCTCGTGGAGCAGCGTCGAGACGTCGCGGTGGGTGCCGGCGGCGTTCATGAAGATAAACGGCAGGCGTACTTCGTCGAGGGTCGCCTGGTAGCCCCCGGGAGCTTTGCCCTTGCGGCTGGCCAGGTCGAGCAGGCCGCGCTCGCGCATGTCGTTGAACTGGCTGGCCAGGGCGCCGTCGAGCAAACCAAAGATGGCCGTGCAGCCCGCCTCGAGTTCCCGGGCGGTCGTAAACGGTTTAAGGGGCGGCCGGCCCTCGGGGTCCACCTGCAGGTCCCAGGGGCGCAGCGCGTCGACGCCGAGTCGTTCGCGACGGCGGCGGCGCAGGTCGGCCAGGAGCGGCACGACCTCCTGCTCGACGGCCCGGTGAAACGTCTCGGTGTCGGCGGGGGTGTAGTCGAAGCGATTATAGGCCTGATGCTGGTAGTCGCGGAAGTTATCGAAGCCGGCGTTGCGGGCGACCCGGGTGCGCAGGTCGATCATCCGGTTGAAAAGGTCGTCGAGAGCATCACGGTCCTGGAGGCGGCGGGCGGCGGTGGCGCGCCAGGCCGCCTCGCGCACGGCCCGGTCGTTTTCCTCGAAGTAGGGAGCCATCTGCTGCAAGGTCAGTTCGCGATCCTCCCACATGACCGTCATCGCCCCGGAGATTTTCTGGTATTGCTGGCCGAGTTTGGCGTCCTCGGTCTGGAGCGGGACGTTCTCCTCGCGAAAAAGCCTGACCTGATTGTCGAGGGTGCGGTCGAGCACGGCGAGCCGGCGGCGGCCGTTTTCGTCGAGCGCGCCCCGGGCCGGGCTGGCCAGGTAGCCGCGGGCCAATCGGTCGTGCCAGGGCTTGACCCTGGGCAGCACGTTTTCGAGGAAATCGAGGTAGGCTCTTTCGCGGTCCGGATCGTCGGTGGCGCAGGTCATGGCGATATAGCGCCGCGAGTGTTCTTCCTCGATGGCGGCGCTGAGTTCGCTTTCCTGGAGGAGCCAGACGGCGAGTTCCTGGGGCGTTTGCAGGTCGCGAATCTCTTCCTCGAGTTCCTTGAAAAGGGGCTCGAGTTGGGTCCAGTCGCCGAAATCGTTGACTTCCTTGGTGAACTCGCGGGGAAATTCCTCGCCGCGGACCGCTCGGATTATCGTCATTTCGCTCATCGCTTCACCTGCCTTCAGCAACCGCCGGTTGCCGATCGTATTACGCAGAACCCAAACAATAGACGAACGTCCGCGCGAGCGCAAGTCTCTTGGGGGAATCGGAATAGGGCGCGTTGCGGAACCCCGGGTTTGGCGCCAAGAAAACAAACAGGTTGTCGACGCT
>JAMCWS010000397.1:312-7976 GCA_023480605.1 bacterium | reverse complement strand
AGTCAACCGATCCTCAACGGCGCGACCGTCACGGCCGGCCCCGACGGCAAGGGAACGGCCGGCATCCTGCTCGATGGCGACAAACACCCGGGCCTGGGCAACCTCGTCTTCTCGGGCCTGACCCTCTATCGTTTCGACCAGGCGGTGTGCCTGCGGGGCGGAGTCACGCGCTGCCGGTTCTATGACATCGCGACGGTCGCGCCGTTGAGGATCGGTTGACTGTCTGGCAGGGCGACGAAGGCGATGGGCGCCCTTTCGGTGCCGCCGGCCGCCGGTTCCAGCGTTTCATTGTAAACGCCGTCGCCGACGTAGACCGTGTCACCGGGAGCGACCGACTGCAACGCGCGCGCGAGCGTCTTCCAGGGTTCGGTTTCACTGCCCGAATTGGCGTCGCTGGCGGAGGGATCGAGCTGACTGACGTGGTAGGTGTGGCCCGACGAGATGACGATATCGATCGTGTTGGTTTCCCGTCTGTCCACCACCACCTTGACCGGACCGGAGACCGCGCCGTTGGGAATCATGAACGTGATGCGCGTATCGGACCAACCGCGGTAATACGTCGCGGCCACCGATCCCACATAGACCAGATTGCCGTTCCGCGACGAACCGAAGCCCAGCCCGTAGAGTGTAACCCAGGAGCCGATCGAAGCCGTTTGTCGGTTGGCATAATCAAGGATCAGCGGGTTCGTATCCGGCGTCGGAACCGGGGTGGGCGCCGGCGACGGCGTTGGACTCGGAATCGGAGTCGGGCTCGGAGTCGGGCTCGGTGTGGGGGTTGGGCTGGGCGTCGGTGTGGAGACGGGTGTCGGAGTGGGCGTGGGCGTCGGCGCTGGGGTCGGACTGGGCGCGGGCGTCGGCGCGGGGGTCGGCGTGGGCAACGTGCCATCGAGCACCGAGTTCCAGTTGGTGGGCAGTTCGACGCGATAGAGTTCCAGGTTGTCTCCGCACATCCAGTTGGCGCCCCAGAAGAGATTGTTGCCGGCGGGATCGATGCTGGCAAAGGCTTCGGCGAAATAACCGCCGATGTCAACCCCGTCCACATAACGCCGGTTGTAGGTTCGGGCGATCCGCCAGATGCGCGGATTTTGCGTCGCCGGCAGGACTTCGATGAAGAAGAGCTGGTTGTACGACCAGGTGGATTCGCTGCTCGAGTAAGTGGAGACCAGCGCCCAACCCTTGGTTTTTGGATTGGTCATCCGCCCGATATGCTGGTTCATCCCCCAGCCGCATTCATCCATCTTGACGATCTGCGTCAGTTGCCGGCTCTCGGGATCGAAGGCGCAGATCCAGTCGGTCCTGTTGTCCTGATAAACCAGCACTTCATGGCCGGCCTTGTCGTAGGCCCAGCCGTTGTGGCCGGCGCTGGCGGTGGGCAGGTAGACCGGATGGGTCGTGTCGCTGGTAGCCAGATCCGAGATCCTATAAAAACGGAACTGGTGCTCGATGATGCTGCTGGAGGCCACGACCACGAACCACTTTCCGCTGGGCGAGATGTCAAGGCCGTTGGGGTTCTGCGTGATGCGGCCATCGAGCAGCTTGCGTTCATAGGCGTCGAGAGCAACGCATTGTCCGTTCGTGAGTTTGAGCGCCCAGTAACGCGCGTCATCGGAGCAATCCATGTCGCCCGTCGACGTGATTCCCGCGCCGGCGACCGCGCCCACGTTGAGAATCGGCTGGGCGGAGGCGTAACCCTTCAGCACGTCCTGCTGGTAGATGATTGAGTTGTAATGGTAGTAAATGCGCGTCGCGGTGCCGGGGCGGCCGCTGCGGTCCCAGCGTATTTCGGCCGACTCGCCGATGGCGTGATTTTTATCGGGAACCACGGGGCCAAGGTACGTCCCGTCGGTCTTGTACAAGGAGGAATGATTGTTCGTCCGGAAGGCGATCATATATTCCCCGGTCGCATTGACGTTGCTCCAGCGCGAGTAACCGTTATAGAAGCCGGCGCCGGGTTTGCCGTCGGGCGTCCAGGGCAGGCCGGCGTTGAGACCCGTGACGGCGACGACGTCGCCCACATCGGTCAGACGCGTGATCCGATGGCCGGTGTAGGGATCCGTGAAGGGCACTCCCCGCGCCGGAACCGGGCCGGTCGGCGCCGGAAAGATCGGGTGGCTTGTCTGCGCGGCGGGCTTGTTTTGCACTTGGTCCACTACGTAATTGCTCGTGGCGGAACTCGATCCGCCCGGCATGGGTATCGGCGTGGGGGTTGGAGTTGGCGTTGAGGTCGGCGTTGGCGTCGGGGATGGAGTCGCTGTCGGCGTGGGCGTCGGGGTAGGGGTCGGCGTGGGCGTCGGGGATGGAGTCACCGTCGGCGTGGGCGTCGGGGTAGGGGTTGGAGTTGGAGTCGCTGTCGGCGTTGGAGTCGACGTTGGCGTTGGGGTAAGGGTCGGCGTGGGGGTTGGAGTTGCTGTTGGCGTTGGCGTCGGGGTAGGGGTCGGCGTGGGCGTGGCGGCCGGCGTTGGCGCGGGAGTCGGCGTCGGTGTGGGAACCGGCGTCGTGCCCGCGAGCACCGTTTCCCAATTGCCGGGCAGTTCGACGCGATAAATTTCCAGATTGTCGCCCCCCATCCAGTTGGCGCCCCAATAAATATTATTTCCCGCGGGGTCGATGCTGGCGAAGGCTTCGGCGAAATAACCGCCGATGTCAACCCCGTTCACGTAACGGCGGTTGTAGGTTCGGGCAATCCGCCAGATGCGCGGATTCTGCGTCGACGGCATTATCTCCAACATGAAGAGCTGGTTGTATGACCAGGTCGTGTCGCTGCTCGAGTAAGTGGAAAGCAGCGCCCAGCCTTTCTTCTTCGCGTTGGTCATCCGTCCGATGTGCTGGTTCATGCCCCAGCCGCATTCCGTCATGCGCACGATCCGGGTCAACTGCTGGCTCTCGGGATCGAAGGCGCAGATCCAGTCGGTCTGATTGCACTGGTACACCAGCACTTCGTGGCCGTCCTTGTCGTAGGCCCAGCCGTTGTGGCCGGCGCTGGTGGTGGGCATGTAGACCGGATGGCTGGTGTCGCTGGTGGCCAGGTCGCTGGTCCGGTAAAAACGAAAGCCGCGCGTGGGGTCGCTGCTCGCCGTCACCATCGCCAGCCATTTGCCGCTGGGCGAGATGTCCAGGCCGTTGGGGCTCTGGGTGATCCGGCCGTCGAGCAGTTTACGCTCGTAGGCATCCAGTACGACGCACTGTCCGTTCGTGAGCTTGAGCGCCCAGTAGCGCGCGTCGTCGGAGCAATCCATGTCGCCCGTCGACGTGATCGATGCGCCCGTGGCCGCGCCCACGTCAAAGATCTTTTCGGCCGAAGTGTAGCCCTTCAGCACGTCTTGCTGATAAAGGATCGATCCATAATGGTAATAAATCCGCGTTGCGGCGCCGGGCCGGCCGCTGCGGTCCCAGCGGATTTCAGCCGACTCGCCGATGGCATGGTTTTTATCGGGCACGACCGGTCCCATCCATGTCCCGTCGGTCTTATACAGGGAGGAATGGTTGTTGGTGCGGAAGGCGATCATGTATTCGCCGGTCGCATTGACGTTGCTCCAGCGCGAATAGCCGTTGTAAAAACCGGCGCCGGGTTTGCCGTCGGGCGTCCAGGGCAGGCCGGCGTTGACACCCGTGACGGCGACGACGTCGCCCACGTCGGTCAGGCGCGTGATCCGGTGGCCGGTG
Source organism: bacterium (assembly GCA_023480605.1). Classification (GTDB taxonomy): domain Bacteria; phylum Sumerlaeota; class Sumerlaeia; order MVZB01; family MVZB01; genus JAMCWS01. The sequence continues at coordinate 4,313 of JAMCWS010000397.1, read as the reverse complement.
CTGGCATCGATGAAGGGTACTCCGCGCGCCGGCGGCGGGCCACTGGGGGCGGGGAAGATCGGATGACTCGTTTGGGCGGCCGACTTGTTTTCAACCCGGTCCACCACGTAGTTGCTCGGCGCCTCGGCAAAGACCGGCGGCATCAGCAGGAGCGCGAAAATCGCCGTCAGGAGAGGGTGCGAAACGGTGCGGGTGTTTGCGGCGCAGGCATTGCTCCCTCGATCAAGAATCCGTTTCATGTGGTGACGACTCCATGTCGATTGGATTCGGTTGACTGGGTAGCCCGCGCCGGCCATGGCTGCGGGCTGGGCAATGGTCTCCCCCCCAATGCAAACCGGACGATGTGTTTGACCTATCGTCACCCGTCACACATGCCTAAAACGGGCTGGAATGATGTTCGCGAATTGATACACGGAGATTTACGAATCGACGGCTGGCAGACCATGCGGCGGCGCTGGCGGCACGCGGGCGCATGAGATACAACGGGACGCGGACAGCGATGCGGAATGCCAATTACCCGTGGAATACGGCGAAATCATGCCGGGGGGCGGACGGGCGGATCCCCACCGGCACATTCATCTATCGGCACAAAAACGCCGGGCATGAGAAAATTTTTGGAGTGTACCAAAAAGGATACGATCTCAAGGCAAACGAAGTCGCGTATCAGCGATAATTCACGTGCCGACCGGTGCCTGGAACGTAATCCGACAGCAAAGCGACGACGCAATCAGCGGCCATCGGCACGAGGTGGGAGCGATTCAGGTCTTGTCTGCGAACATACTCGCCAGAATGGCGCCCTGCGCGCTGGCGGCGATCGAATTGTGATCCGTCGCCGGCAATTCGTGATACTCGATCCATGGGCGGTGGGTGGCCGCGAGGGCGCGGCTCATTTCGACGGGTACGATTTCATCCGCCGCGCCATGAAATAGGATGACTTCGGGGCGCGGTCGACGCGCCGCGAGCTCGTTGAGTCGCGCGGTGTTGTCGAACCGGTCCAGAAGCATCAGGCAGAGCGGCCAGCCGACCGACCGCCGCGCCATGGCGAGCAGCGACGTGAACGGCGAGAGCAAGACGATGCGCCGCACCGCGTGGCGCGGCGCCAGTTGCAGCGCCGCCGCGGCCCCCATCGAGTGGCCCAGCAGGTTGAGGCGGCCGTCGAAATCCGCGGCGCGGCAGCGCAACCGGGCGGCCAGCGCCGTCAGGCTCCGTTCGGAGGAGTCCAGGATGCTTTGCCGGGTCGCCCGGCCCTCGCACAATCCAAATCCGGGATAATCGATCAGCAGGTAACCGACCCGGTTTCGCGGCGCGTTGTCGATCATCCCCAGCCAGTCAAGGGCGAGCGAGCCATTGCCACCGAACACCATCCACAGCGTTTCGGGCGGGCGTTCGGGCGCGACCAGCGGCGGTACGTAAAAACACGTCTGGCGGCCGGCGACGGTTTCATACTCGATCCGGTCAATCACCCCGTCGAGTGCCATGAGCAGTTCCGACGGATATGAGCGGGGGAAATATATCAACCGCCGTTGGAAAGTGGCCAGGAGGGCGATCACCAGCGCCAGCAACGCCAGGGGGATGATGAGTTGCATGCGCAATCCAACCTTTCGAGGGTGGGAAGGGGGTGAAATCGCGGGCGTATCCGTTTGTCGCGATATGCTGATTTCATGGCGTCTCCGATGCCCCGCCGTTTGTTGACCGAGCCGCGGCGCGTGGGGTCTCCGACGAACCGCGGTTTCGACACGATCCATACTGGCCGAGCCCGTGAAAATAATCAATCCGGTCGACCGGCGGACGGTTCGCGTCGTCCGCCGATTCGCCACCCTACCCGCCTCAGAAATAACTCGCGTCCGGGCGCGGCTTGATGTTGAATCATCGCTGTCCCAATACTGACGACGGAGGAAACCGTGGTGAAATCATTTAATCCGCTGTTGTGGGCCTCGCTGGCGATGGTGGTTGGCCTCGCGCCGGCGGGGCGTTCCGGCGAGGCCATGCCGCCCGAAAAGAAAATCCTGGTCTACACCCGCAATTTCACACCCGACGGCAAGGGATTTGTGCACGACAATATTCAGGCCTGCGCCGACGCGATCAGGGCGATGGGGCGCGAGCATGGCTTCGGCGTCGACGTTTCGGACGATCCCGCCGTTTTCACCGATGACAGCCTGAAGCGATACAAGGCCCTGGTTTTCGCCAACAGCAACAACGAAGCTTTCGCCAACGACGCCCAGCGCGCCGCCTTCAAACGTTACATCCAGGCCGGCGGCGGCTTCGTCGGCATCCATTCGGCCTCCGGTTCCGAGCGCCGCTGGGACTACTATTGGGCCGTGCTGGGAGCGAAATTCCGAACCCATCCGCGCCAACAGAAGTTCACGGTTCGCGTCACCGATCCCAGTCATCCCGCGACGCGGGGCCTTCCGGCCACGTTCGACTGGGGCCCGGACGAGTGCTATTACCACAATCACTTTGCCAAGGATATCAAACCGCTCCTCGTCGTCGATCCGGCCGGACTCGACGATCCGAATAAAGATGACTACCCCGGCAAGCAGTTCGGCGACGCGATGCCGCTTGCCTGGTATCACACGTATGATGGCGGTCGCGAGTTTTACACCGCCTTGGGGCACAATATCACCCAATACAAGAACCCCATCCTTGTCAGGCACATCCTCGGCGGGATCCTGTGGGCGATGGGCGAGGCCGAACTCCCGGCCGGCCCGGCGGTGTCCGAATCGCGGACGGATGACAAGTAAATACTCAATCTCCGCGGTTTTCATTGCGAGAGGTGAAACGATGACGACAACCGCAAACGAACCCGTGCCCGACTCCTCGCGCCGGGATTTTCTCAAGGCGACTTTCGCCGCGGGCGTTACCGCGGTGGGTTTTCCGGCGATCGTCCCTTCGACCGTCCTAGGCGCCGGCGCCCCCAGCAACAGGATCCAGGTCGCCCAGATCGGTTGCGGCCGCATCGCGCGCGAGTCCGAAATTCCCGGGATGCTCCGCAACAGCGCCCTTGCCCGCTTCGTCGCCGTCTGCGACCTCGATGCCGTGCGCATGGCCGACGCCAAGGCGATGATCGAATCGGCCTGGGCCGCCAAGGGCATCCGGGCAAAGGTCAAGACCTGCGGCGACTATCGCGAGATGCTGCGCGACCCGGCCATCGATGCGGTCTGCATCAGTACCCCCGACCACTGGCACGCCCAACCGGCGATCGACGCCGCGCTGGCGGGCAAGGCAATCTACCTCCAAAAGCCCGCCTCGCTGACAATCGCGGAAGGACGCCAGATGGCCGACGCCGTGCGCCGGGCCGGGGCGGTCTTCCAACAGGGCAGCCAGCAGCGCTCCAGCGCCCATTTCCGCCGGGCGGGCCTTGTATCGCTTCAGGCTGTCATCGGAAGGGTCAAAGATATTTACATCGGCCTGCCCACCGATCCGCCCGGCGCCGACGAGCCCGAGATGCCGGTTCCAACGACACTCAATTACGACATGTGGCTGGGCTCCACCCCGCGCGTTTATTACACCGAAAAGCGAATCCATCCGCAGAGCGCCGACCTCGCCGTTCGTTACGGTCGGCCGGGCTGGCTGCGCTGCGAGCAGTTCGGCGCCGGCATGATCACCGGTTGGGGCGCCCACCATATCGACATCGCCCACTGGGGCATGGATGCCGAACTGACCGGTCCGGTCGAAGTGACCGCCACCGCCGAATTTCCCAAGCGGGGCCTGTGGGACGTGCACGGCGCGTTTGAAGTCGAGGCTCGCTATGCCAACGGCGTCGTCATGCACCTGAGCGACAAGCTGCCCAACGGCGTCCGGTTTGTCGGTGAAGACGGCTGGATTTTCGTCTCGCGCGGCGCCGTCAAGGCCACCGCCAGCGACCCGACCGCCGGCCAGCCCATCCTCAAGGCTCTGGACGCCAGCGACCCGAAGATCCTCGCCTATGTGTTAAATCGAAATGACGTGCGCCTGCACGTCAGCCCCAAGGGCGACCATCACCTGGATTGGCTGATGGCCAT
>JAMCWS010000397.1:0-302 GCA_023480605.1 bacterium | reverse complement strand
AATCACTCCGATCCGGCCTGCCCGGCCGAAGTGGGTCATCGTTCATGCAGCGCCTGCCTGGTGGCCCACGCGGCGATGAAACTCGGCCGGCGTCTGACGTGGGATCCCGACCGTGAGCGCTTCGGCGACGACGAGCAGGCCAACGCCCTGCTTGCGCGCCCCCAGCGCTCCCCATACGGCACCAATCTCGCCCTTGAGAAGCAGCCGGGGGCCTGAGTCCGGCCGCCCGACGATGCATCTCTCGAAACACGGATGGTATGGAAGGCGCGCCGCATGAAACGAATTGCATGCCCATTCGCCAC
>JAMCWS010000117.1 GCA_023480605.1 bacterium | reverse complement strand
TTTCGTCGGGGGGGTGGCCGGCACGCCCGCCGTCGGCGCGAGCCCGATGGCCGCTCCGGCGGCCGTCATCGCCATGGCCGCCGTTCGACCGGCCGCGCCGCATCACGCCGGCCCGGCGGCGGCCGATCGGGTCGGAATGCCATTGGCGAAAAACGGGGCTTTGCCGAAGGCGGCGCCATCGGTTGCCGTTGCGCGGATTCTGGCCGAAAGTCTGACGCTGGGCGGCGGGGCGGCGGAAGGCGTCGCCTCGCCGGCATCGGACGGACGGGCATTACTCACGCCGGTTGCGGGAAACGCGCATCCCCCAGCCACGGTTCAGTTGGCCGTCCGGCTGCGCCCGGACAGCCGTCTTGCGCCCGTTCTGCGGCCGGAAGCCCCATCGCCGGCGCCTGAGGCATCGCTCGATCTGGACCTGGCCGCCGCGTTGGCCGCCATGCCGGACGCATTGCCGGCGGCCCCGGCCTCGATTCCGATCGCCGCCGCCGCGCCCACGGCGCCGAACGCTCCGGTGGCCGTCGAGTCGATCGAAGTGTCGATGAATACCGTAAGTGAAGCGTAACCGACGGATTCGGCTCCAGGCCCGGCGGCCGTGGGAGAAGTGCTTTACGAGGCCATTCCGGTCAATGGCGCCCTGTCCGCCGCCGCCGAACCGCCGCGGGAGAGAAGGGATTCCCCGACCGTCACGACCAAAGCGCCCGCCCGGCGCCGCCCGGCGCCGTCCGAAGCGCCCGCGGCCAGCCTGTGGCGCCTGGAAGGCATCTTTTACGACGAGGCGAATCCGCTGGCCGTCATCGACGACAACATCGTCAAAATCGGCTCGCGCGTCGGCGGCGCCAGCGTCGTCGAGATCCGGCGCGATTGCGTCGTCCTCGAACAAGGCGGAAGCCGCCGCGAACTGCACCTGTGATGCCGCGAATGGCCGTAAGGAATAAGCCGTGCGGCCTGAAGGCATGGAAACGCATTGAAGAGAACAAAGCGGTTTACTATAAACCTACTGGAATTTTTGCCGTCTTTTGGGATCGGTATTCAGATCGAAACCGTCGCTTCCCCCGCAAGAAGCGGGAAACCGGCAACCCGCGCCAACCGTTTCATTGAATTCATCCCAGCTCGTGAATGGTATTCAAACGCATCGACAGCGCGGGGCGCCATGAACCGGGCCGAGTGGAACGCTAAAGCATTCGTAGCTCGAAATGCTGGTTGTCGACTTTGTTGACAATGAAGTGCGGCGTGCGGGCCTCGCGCAGACGCGCTTCGAAGAGGCCCGGTTCGGCGCCGGGGAAGACGATGTTGACCACCAGCACCTCGCCGTAGAAAGCCTTTTCGAAAATTTGCAGGTCGGGTGACAGCGACTTGAGCAGGTTGTAGATACTCGTCAGGTTTTCCTGGCGAACGCCGTTGATCATCAAGCGGAAGTTGCTCTGATCGAGCATCGCATTGTTCCAGAAGTCACGCAGTTTCTGAGAGAGATTCTGGGTTATGCGGGTGAGCATGAAATCGAGCGCCTTTTTGCGGGCAGCTTCGGCCGTGTTGGCGGCGGCGGCGTAATTATCGTTGATTTCGGCGATCAGTTCGCCCGTGTCGGTGCGATACATGCGCACGGTGGCCACGGCTTCCTGGAAATTGAACTCGTCGTAGTAGATCGGCCCCTGGCTGGTCTGCTTGACGTCGAGCTTGCCCGTGACGAGCACGTCGACGTTATTACGCTGGGCCTCGTTGCGGGCCACGCTCAGCAGCGCAGCCGACTTGGTGAGATCGACGTCGAGGGGCGGTTGGCGCATTTTGTCGGAGAAGGTGCGGAAAAGGTTCTCGTTGAAGACCTTTTCGATCCGGGCGCGGCCCCCGGCCGTCAGATCGGGATTGCCGTTGATCGTCTCCTCGAGAAAGACGGCGACGATCGGACGCAGATTGGGCGTGGCGATGAAATGTTTTTCCTTCAGATCCGAATAAAGCATGTCGAGGTTGACGCTCATTTTGACGGTCAACTGGACTTTGTTGTTCGGCAGAAATTTTTTGTCGCTGACGGTGCGCTGGAGGATGAATTTATTGCCGTTCTGGCGCAGGTAGGGTTCGAGGAGGCTCAGGCCGAGGAGAAAATTGTCGCCGAAGTAAAGGCGTCCGGCGGCCGACTTGAGGGCGCGCAATAGCGCTTCCTCCTGGATCTGGCTCTCGTTATCGCCTTCGATCGTATAGTCGTAAGTGATCAGATCCTTGATGTTGGCCAGCGAGCGCAGGCGCTGAGCCATGAGGCCGGCTTCCTTGCGCTGCGCCTCGATCTGCAACGGGGTCAATTCCTCGCCCTTGCCCGGATCGAAAATGCTTTCCTGTTTCGTAAAGCGCAAATAAGCCGGTTTTTCGGCTTCGGGCGTCACCGTCTCGGTCACCGCCGTCGGCGCGGCGATGTTCGAAAGGGCGGGCCTGGGGGTGGCGGTTGGCTGAGGCTGGGGTTTCAACTCGGCGGTGACAGTCGTGGCGGCCGATTGTACCAGTGTTGCCGTGGTCGGCGCCGAAGGCGTGGCCGGCTGGGCGGGGATCATTTCCCCGGGCGTGGTCGCCAGCGGGATGGTGGCCGTGGTTGCCTCGTTCGCAACTTCGGGCACGGCGGCGAGGGGCGCCGGGGTGGCCGTCGGCTGGGGCGCCGGGGTGGCCTGCTGAGCGTGGCCGGCCGTGGTTGCCATCGCGCCCACAAGGAGCGAGAGGAACAGAATACCCCGGAACACCCGGGGGGTCGCATCGAGAGCTTTCCTCATGAGCACAACGAACCTCCACTTTGACGACGCGAAAAGCCCGTCACGGGTCTCTGGTAACCTGACCCATCAATGCCCCAGATAGCTCCGACTGTCAATACAAAACCCAGCGATATCAATCGTTTCGCGTAAAAAAAGTCCGTGCCCGCCGTTAGCCGGTTCAGCGGAAAAACTGGATTGCCAGGGGGAATTGCTTCAATTTGCCGCGCTCGGCCGCCAGGGTCGCCTGAACAATCATCACCGCGTCGAAAACGAGCGTGGCGACGAGCAGCAGATAACCGATGCCCCAGCGGCACAGCGCGATGGAGATCAACAGGTAAAGGGCGATCGAAAGTTGAAAATTGATGATCTCGCGGCCGGCTTCGTCCATGCCCGGGACGGCATCGCGCTTGAGGCGCCAGATCACCAGCGGCGCGATCACGTTGCCCAGGGGAAAAATCGTAATAAAGAGCGCGAACTGCGAAAGCTGCAAGCCAACCAGCCACTTGCCAGGCGCGGATTGCGAAGTATTTTCACTTGACGATTCCGGCTTCATGTTCTCCATCCCATGCCTCGCTTTCCGCGGCGTCGGCTGCTCCGCCGCCGCCAATGATCCGATTGCATCTATCGATCCGGGACAAGCAACGGTTGTCCGTCCGCGCCGGCCATCTTCACAGGATGCGAATCGACAGGGGATACTTGATCAGGACGCCTTCGTTGGCCTTGATGGCGCCCTTGATGATCATCACCAGATCGAAAATCCCCAGGGCGATCAATAATGGAATGCCGATTACGAGAAACGCCAATACGATGCAGACAACGGCGTAGATGGACATGGAAATCTGGAAATTGAGGATCGCCCGACCATGTCGGTCGATGTCCGGCCATTCGTCTTTCTTGATGAGCCAGACCACCAGGGGGGCGATGACGTTGCCGAGCGGAATCCCCAAGAACATCACGAACTGGACCAAGTGCAGAATCAGAAGCCAGTTCTTGACGGAACTGTCCACGGGAGTCGCCGCCGGAGTTGCCGAAGGATCGGTTCCCGATCCGGAAGGCTCTTGATTGCCGGTTTCAGCCATTGGGCCACCTCTTTCGTCTTCAGGGCGCGTGTTCACGACTCGGATCTTGATTGTCGTTGTTGACTTCGACTGAGCTTAGAGGTTCGATCGGTGACTTGTCAAGCAGGCATATGCACGAAGGGAATGGGGGGGCATCCGGGTTCTATCGGTCAAAATCACCATGTTCGGCCGTCGTCCCTCCGAGACTGGCGCGACGGGAAGGCCGCACTCAACCAGGACTGGCGGCCGGGCTTACGGCTCCGTCGTTCTCCAGGAACCGAACGGATCGGCCCGCACTCACTCGCTACCCGGAGAGCCGGCACGGAGACCGGCTCTTCGGGGCACGAAAGGCGCAAGGCCAACGAATGGCGACGTTCCATCGCGGAACGGCTACGGAAAGGTTTACTTCAGATACTCGGCCAGACGGCGCAGGCCTTCCTGGATGTTTTTCATCGAGGTGGCGTAGGAAAGCCGGATGCAGCGGTCTTCGCCGAAGGGCGCGCCGGGGATGCAGTTGACCTTGGCTTCGGCGAGCAGCTTCTCGCAGAAGGCGATCGAACCATCCACGCCGCGTTTCTTGTAGAGCGCCGATACGTCGGGGAAGGCATAAAAGGCGCCGCGCGGCTCGGGGCAGGCGACGCCGGGGATGGCGTTGAGCAGGCGGACGATTTCAACGCGCCGCTCGTCGAAGGCGGCCACCATCTTGCGCGTGTCGTCTTCGCACTCCTCGAGGGCGGTGATCGAGGCCGGCATGCAGAAGGTGGTCGGGTTGGAGGTCGAGTGGCTCTGAAGGCGTCCCATGGCCTTGATGAAGTCCAGCGCGCCGGCCACGTAGCCGATGCGCCAACCGGTCATCGAGTAGGCCTTGCTCATGCCGTTGACGAGAAGGGTGCGCTCTTTGAGCGAGGGGGAAAGCTGGGCCGGCGAGACGTGACGCTCGCCGCCGTAGATGAGCTTTTCGTAAATTTCATCGCTGACGATCGTGACGCCGGGGTGGCGTTCGAGCACGGCGGCCAGGGCCTCGAGCTCGCCCCGGGTGTAAAGCATGCCGGTGGGGTTGCTGGGCGAGTTGAGCAGCAGGGCCACGGTGCGGGGTGTGATCGCCGCTTCGAGCTGTTGGGGGGTGATTTTGAAGTTCTGCGCCACGCCTGTTTCGATGAAAACGATTTTGCCGCCGGCCATGGTCACCTGCTCGGGGTACGTGAGCCAGTAGGGGGCGGGGATGATCACCTCGTCGCCATCGTCGACCAGGGTCATGAAGACGTTGTAAAGGGAGTGTTTGGCGCCGCAGTTGATGATGATTTGAGCGGGGTCGTAGGCCAGGCCCTGGTCGCGGCGCAGTTTGTCGGCGACGGCCTTTTTGAGTTCGACCGTGCCGGAGGCCGGGGTGTATTTGGTGTTGCCGCGGGTGATCTCGTCGATGGCGCGGCGCTTGATCCGCTCGGGAGTGTCGAAATCGGGCTCCCCGGCGCCGAAGCTGACCACGTCGATTCCCTCGGCCTTCATGGCCTTGGCCTTGGCCGTCAGGGCCAGGGTCAACGATTCCTGAACGTTCTGAACGCGTCGGGCGATTTTCATCGTGCCGCTCCTTTGCGTGGCGATTGGATGCCATGGGAGACGGTCCTCGGGATCCGCCTCTCCAAAACGGCTTGCGTTTCAGGATGCCGCGTCGGGGCTATTCGCCCTCGTCGACTTTTTCCACCATGGTGAAGTCGGCTTGGCGGCGCAGGTCGGCCAGCCATTCGTTGATCACGGCCAGCCGCTGGATCTGCACGTAATCCTGTTCGAATTTTTGACGGTCGCGGGCAAACTCGTTGATGTCGGCCGGTTCGAGGGTCGTGACCTTCCAGACCGCGTAACCCTGGGGATTGTCCGCCGAGTAGCCGTAGGGGGTGATGCCGGTCGATCCCTGGACGACGCTCAACGACTGGGAGGCGAAGTTGATGAGCGGCGCGCCCAGGTTCTGGATCGTGTCCATCCGGGTGACAGGTTCGGTGGTGAACAACGGCTTGGGCGCGCCGGCGAGGGTGGCGCTGAAATCGGCGCCTCCCTGAATGGCCTTCAGTTTCGCCTCGGCCGTGGCCTTGGCCAGACCGACGGCGCGCTCGCCGCGCAAGGCCTTTTCGACTTGCGCGCGCGCTTCGGCAAGAGTCGGGTCATGGGCCTTGACTTCCTCGATGACCTCCAGGGCCACCAGCATGTCGGGGCGCTTGATGATGTCGCTCAGTTCGTGCAGTCCCAGGTTGGAGATGTAGGTGGCGTCTTCGTAGAACGAGCCGACGCCGGGGATATTATAATCGCTCCTGGCCACGCTCGTGGTCAGTTCATCTCTGAGGCCGACCGCCTGGGCGAAGGTGCGCAACGAGGCCGATCTTTTCACCTCATCGCGCATCTGGGTATATTTGGCCTCGAACTGCTCGTTGGCGATGCTGTTCTTGTAAGCCTCGATGACCTTGTTGCGGATTTCGGCCAGCGGCGGCACCCCTTCCTTGCGCCGGTCGGTGACGCGGATCAGGTAGACGCCGCGGGTGGGATCGACGACCGGCGTCGAGACCCGGTCGTCGGTCAGCGTCGCGAGCCTGTCGAGGTAGACCTTGGAGCGTTCGGTTGAGTCCGGGGTGAGCCAGTTGGTCTGGCTATAATAAACCTTGGTGGGGGGATGCAGGCGGGTCAATTCGTCGGCCAGGGCGCGCCAGTTGCGGTTGGCGGCGGCCTGGACCTGAAAGCTCCCGAGAAGGGTGACGGCGGGGGTGGAAGGCGCGTCGGCCGCCAGGGGCACGAAGATTTCCTCGGCGCGGGTGGAGGCTTTCTCGCGAAACTCGGCCGGGTGGCCGTCGTAATAGGCCTGAATCTGCGGGTCGGTGGGCTGAACCTTGTCCTTGAGTTCCTGCATGGTCAGCTTGACGTAGGCATAACGGCGCATGTCGGGGACACGAAATTTTTCGCGGTGGGCGGCCAGGTAGTCTTCGAGTTCCTTGTCGGTAACCTTGACGTCGGGCTCGTAGCCGACGGTGGGATAGGCGGCCATCTCGAAGGTCAGTTTTTCGTGGCCGAGGCTGTATTCCTGCCACAGTTCGAACAGCGAGGCATGGGTCACGAGGCCCGTCAATTCCTCGACCTCGCGGGTTTCCTGGTTGCGGCAGAGCGAGTCGATGTATTGCATGACCTCATTGCCGTAACCGGCGCGGGCGGCCATGTCACGCAACTGCTCGTCGGTCAGGTTGCTCCTTTTCATCAGGTCGATGACCATGTCGCTGGTGACCTGGACGCCCATTTTACGGGCGACACGGTCGGTGAGGATCTGGTCGGCGGCCTGGCGGGCGACGTCGCGGGTGCTGACAAGCTGGTCCAGGTTGCGCTGGTTCTGGAGGAATTGCAGCCATTCGGGGGGCAGCAGGCGCTCCTTGTTGAGCACGGCCGACTCCTTGGCCTCGGTCATCACGTTCTGGTCGATGTAGGTCCAGCGGCGAAAGGGGTTAAGGCGGGCGAGGGGATTGTCGTTGAGCAGTTTGGCGAATTTGACTCCGCGGTGGCCTTCAAAGCTCGATTGGCTCCATCCGTAAAAGAAGACGAAAGATACAATCAGCAGACCAAAGAAGAGTTTCACCACCAGGCCCAGGTGCTTGTGGCTGCGCATATCCTGCAATCTAAACATGGTTGATCCCGTCGCTCTCGTTATTCGTGATCCCGCCCGGCAGGGACGCGTCCGGCGCCGGCGGGAGGGTAACTGAAAATTTCTCTCAAGCCTCGCGGATCAAGTCAACTTTATTCGTTTGAAGGTCCGCTTGCCCACTTTGAAGAGGTATTCGCCGGGGGGCAGCCTGGCGTCAATCGTCTCGATTTTCTCACCGTTCACCGAGACGCCGCCCTGCTGGATCAGGCGCTTGGCCTCGGCATTGGATTTCGCCATATCAACGCCGCGACTGGCCAGAATGCGCGTCACGGGCACCCCCGCCGGATCCCCCGGCAGTTCCACGCTTGCGATTTCCTCAGGGGTTTCGCGTTGGCGGAAAATCAGGTTGAAACGCTCCTCGGCGGCTCGGGCCTCGGCGGCGCCGTGATAGCGGGCGGCGAGCTCGCGGGCGATGCGGGCCTTAAGGTCGCGCGGGTGGAGACGCCCGGCGGCCGCATCGGCCAGCAGCGTCTCGGTCTCGGAGGCGTGCTCGTGGGCCGCCCGGGCGAGGGTCTGCGCGATGAACTTGTAGCACCGCTCCGGTCGCCTCGTCACCAGCAGCGCCACC
>JAMCWS010000158.1 GCA_023480605.1 bacterium | reverse complement strand
GCGTTGACCCAGCGCCACCAGCCCCCCCCGGATATCATTATTATTGGGGCACGCGGCGATGCAGGGCGAGTTCCTGGGCACCCAACGCGGCCGTTCGTTCGAGGTGATCTTCGCTCCGGTGGTGGCGGCCCCCACTTTGGAGAGCTTTTTGGTTGCTTTCAGAAAACCCATGCGACTGGCCCGATCGGTTCAAAAAAAGTGGTTCCAAACTGAAATAAAAGCGCGTAGTACGATCACATCTCGCTATTCCGAGAAATATTTCACAAAATGCCGCGCGTTTAATCGCTTCCTTCCGATTTTCACTCCCCACTCCGTTTGTGGCTATCTCTTCACCCCCATGTTCATATAGAACCCATCAGCATAACTCAAATACATATTATTCATATTTGACATAACTAATTGGCATACCGTGGACGTCGCGCCTTTACCTCGCTGGTGCTGGCGCAACGCGTACCGGTTCAGCCGCCGTTCCATGGCGCCGTTGCGGCCCGTTGCCGTTCAGCCACCCCGGCGTTTTGCGCGCGGTATCGCCGCGACCGGTCGCCGAAACCCGGGGCAAAGCCGTCTCGGCGATTCGGACGCCGGTGGCGGCGCGAAATCACAATTTGTTCTGAACGCACCGCCCCGTTTTCTTGGGCCTTCTGCCGAAATGTTCCTTCAGGAGTTTCAAGAACGCGGCGACCGTCGGTTCGCGATTCCGGTCGGGCGTGTGCAGAAGGTGAAGGGGCCGTTCGATCGTCAGGTCGGCGATGGGCAGAATCGCCACCCGCCCGCAGTTGACTTCGACGCTTACCGTCAGGTCCGACACGATCCCCAATCCGATGCCGGCGGCCACGGCCTGCTTGATGGCCTCCGAATTGCCCAGTGTCATGACCGGTTTGAGAACCATGTTTTTGGCGGCCAAGGCGCGATCGATCAGCACGCGCGTCCCCGAGCCTTCTTCGCGTAGCACCATGGGATATTTGCACAATTCTTCCGCCATGACGACGTGTTCGTCCAGTAATGGGTGGTCCGGCGCCGCGATCACCACCAGTTCGTCCCGCGCAAACTGGGTGGCCTGTAGTTCCGTGTTGGACGCGAGTCCTTCGACCAGTCCGATCTGCAGGGCATGTTCGAAAAGGCGCTGCTGGACCAGGCTCGTGTTGGCGATTTCGAGGTTCAGTTCGATATGCGGGTAAAGGCCGCGGTAAATGCCCAGCAGGCGCGGCAGCAGGTAGTTGCCGATCGTCGTGCTGGCGCCGATGGCCAGCCGTCCGCGCCGCAAGCCCTGCATTTCGGCCAGGGCGTGCTCGGCTTCCTCCTCGAGCGCGAAAATGCGCCGGGCATAAGAACTGAGCAATTCGCCGGCGCTGGTCAGACGGAAATGCCGATTGGACCGGTCGATGAGGGCGACGCCGATCCTGTTCTCCAAGGCCTGAATTTCCTTGGAAACGGCCGGTTGACTGAGGCGCAGGCGGCGCGCGCCCTTCGTAAATCCGCCTTCGCAGGCGACGGCATAGAATATCGCGAGGTGGCTCAGATTCATGGCAATATGCCTCGATGTTATATTAACTATGAATATTATGTATTTGAGTTATGTTGTCAACCATTCTATGAACAGACCAAGGTAACCGTGATCTTTCATCCGTTCACTAAGGCTAGCGTGGGGAGGTAGGAATCGGCGCGGGCGAAAAAAGTTATCCACAGGCCGGGCGCGGTTCCCTCACCGTTTGGCGGACCAAACATTCTTGGCGTTGGCTTGTCGGGCGGTGGCGCTTCATCCTTTCTGGGCGCCGGAAGTCTTGGGGTGGATTCGAAGCGGAGGATCGGTTAATCGTTCAGGCCAGCGAAGTGAGGCGTCATAGTCGCCGCGCGTTGGCCCAGGCCTCGAGCAGTTGGCCTTGTCGTCGGCGACCCAGCGTCGCGCCGGCCAGGCGCACCACCAGGCGCCGCCCGTGGCGCACCACGTAGCCGGCCACGCCGAACAAGACCCGCCGCATCCGCGCCAGCGTCATACCCCGTTCGGCGCGCGGCGCCACCTCGTAGCGCAGCACCATGGCGATATTGGCCGCCATCGAGGCCAGCGCGTAATAGACTTGGTTGACTCCCAGGCGCCCCGAAGGCGGATGGTGCAGCGCCAGGTCGCGCAGCGGGGTCTTGAAGTGATTCTCGTGGCCCTGCTTGGTCGAGTAGAACATCCACAGCACTCCGGCCGCGCCGTGGCGGCGCACCAGGTCGCGCGGCAGGGCCGCCGGCTCGAGGTTGGTGGCCAGAAAACTGTAATGCCACACCCCGGGTAGCTCGCCCGCCTCGCGCCAGCGGCGCACGGCGATGGTCACCGGGGCGGCCCAGCCCTCGAACCGGTGGGTCATTAAACAAACCTGTGACTCTTCCCAGCCGCGCGCCGCGTCGGCGCCCCCCTCGCGCCAGACCGCCTCGGGTTGCTCCATGGCCCGGCGCGTCAGGGGCGCGCGGTGCTGGTTGGCGCAGACGATCCAGTCGCAGTTTTGGGGCAGGGCTTTGATCACCGGCCCCTCGCAGTAAGCCGCATCGAGCAGCGCCAGCAGGCGCGAGGCGCCGGCGGCTTCGGCCAAGAGCGGGCGCGCCCGGCGCAGCATCCGCGGCAGCGTCCGCCCCTCGTCGGCGTTGCCCGCCAAGAGGTCCTGGTCCACCAAGACCGGCCCCACGCGCAGGGTCATCCAGCGCAGGATCCGCTCGCCCTCGCGCCCGAGGCGCGCGGCGTCGAAGCAGCGTCCTTCGACTTGCAGGTCCGAGCCGTCACCGAAGACCACCGTCCAGCCATGCAGGCGGATCAACTGGCGGCCCAGGGTCTTGAGACACTTCATCGCCACGGCGCGCTCGGTGCGGCGCACGGCGCGCAGCTTGTGCGGGCGGGCGGCCTCGGGCGCGTCGGGCACGATGCGCCGGTGGGCGGGCGGGGTCTTGAGCCCGCCCAGCATGTCCAGACGCGCCAGGGTCGGGCTGGCCAGGGCGTAGGCGTCGGCGAAAGCGCGCTCCTCCAACCCGGCCAATTCGCAGAGGATGCGGTAGGTGGTGGCGTCGGAGGGGGCTTGGTCCAGGCCGAATATCTGGCGCAATTCGCTGTCGGCGCGCAGCGGCTCCATCAGGTTGATCCCGTCGCCCCCCAGCAGCAACGCGGCAATGGCCGCCTGGGCGAAGTCGTGGGCCGCGAAGCCGGCCTGCGCCGAACGCGCCGGCAAATACTGCTTGAGAAGGCGCTGGAGGCCCAGCGAGCGCAGGGTCTGCTCAACAAGCAGCGCGCCGGCTTGGCCGGTAGCAAAAAAGTCGGGGTCGATTTCGAGCTTGACGCTGCGGGGCCGTTTGGTGTCACCTTGAGAAGTCATCGGGAGCCTTTCTCTACGGGATCTCAAGCTTGGTAACTGAAGATACCATAAAGGTTCCCGATGTACAACCCATCTTCTTCAATTCTTTTCAAGCCAGCGTGAAAGATCAGGGAGGTAAGGCGCTAAAGGCGATTCATCGGGGCACAGCATTCATGCATCCATGGGCGAGTGGCGTCAGTCAAAAGTTTGTGAAAAATATCACTATACGTTGCCTTGCGAAAAGATCGTGAAACATAGCGGTAACACACGATCGTGACGATTTCGCCGCGCTTTCCGTCAAACGCCGACTCACGTCGCGTTCCAAAACAGGTCGGCACGGTTCCGCCAGCCGCGCCCGACATTGAAAGGAGACAGGTTATGACCGGACTCGTTCCACCGCATGGAGGGAAACTCAAGCCGCTCAAACTCGAAGGCAAACCCCTCAAGGAGGCGGTCGCCACGGCGTCTTCCCTCAAGAAGTGGATGGTTACCACCCGCGAACGCGACGACCTCATTATGATGGGCATCGGCGCCTTTTCACCCCTGAGCGGTTTCCACAACCAGGCCGACTGGAAGGGCGTGTGCGATCAGATGACCATGGCCGACGGCACCTTCTGGCCCATCCCCATCACCCTCTCGGTCTCGCGCCAGTTCGCCGACTCGCTCAAAACCGGCGAGACGATCGCCCTGATCGATCCCGAGCGCCAGGAACTCATGGGCACCTTGACGGTCGAAGACAAATACGTCATCGACAAGGCTCATGAATGCAAGCAGGTCTTCCTGACCACGGACAAGGATCATCCCGGCGTCGCCAAGGTCATGGAGCAGGAAGAGGTGAACCTGGGCGGGGCGGTCCAGGTTTTCAGCGAGGGCGAGTATCCCGAGAAGTTCAAGGGCCTTTACGCCACGCCGGTCGAGTGCCGCGCTCTTTTCGAGGAGCGGGGCTGGCGCAAGATCGCCGCGCTCCAGTTGCGCAACCCGATGCATCGCTCCCACGAGTACCTGGCCAAGATCGCCCTCGAAGTTTCCGACGGCGTCTTCATTCATCAACTCATCGGCGCCCTCAAGCCCGGCGACATCCCGGCCGAAGTGCGCGTCAGGTGCATCGACGTCCTGGTGGAAAAGTATTTCCCCGCCGGCCGGGCCATCCAGAAGGGTTACCCGCTCGAGATGCGTTATGCCGGTCCGCGCGAGGCTCTGCTGCACGCCTGCTTCCGCCAGAATTACGGCGCCAGCCACCTGATCGTCGGCCGCGACCACGCCGGCGTCGGCAATTACTACGGCCCCTTCGACGCGCAGAAGATCTTCGAGCAGATTCCGGAAGGCGCGCTGGCCATTCAACCGCTCAACATCGACTGGACTTTCTATTGCCACAAGTGCGAGGGCATGGCGTCGGTCAAGACCTGCCCCCACGGCCAGGAAGACCGGCTGCTGCTGAGCGGCACGATGTTGCGGAAGATGCTGAGCGAAGGCGGCGAGGTTCCGCCCCAGTTCAGCCGGCCCGAGGTGCTCGCCATCCTGCGCGAGTATTACCAGGGACTGGACAAGACCGAGAAAGTCGAAATCAAGCTGCACCGGGCGGCGACGGGAGGTGCTTGATCGAGAACTCAACCACGCCATGATGACAGGGAGTCCGGGGTCTGAAAAAAAACATCCATATTGATAAGGAGGACCAGGCAATGCCGAGTTTTGTTATCCCCGAAAAGTGCGACGGGTGCAAGGCTCTGGATAAGACGGCATGCCAGCACATTTGCCCGAACGATCTCATGGTTCTCAATCCTGAGATCTCCAAAGCTTACAACCGTGAACCGGAGATGTGCTGGGAATGTTACAACTGCGTCAAGATTTGCCCGACGCAGGCGATCGAGGTCCGGGGTTACGCCGATTTCGTTCCGTTGGGCGCCAGCGTCGGTCCGATGCGCAGTTCCGACAGCATCTTGTGGACCATCAAGTTCCGCAACGGGATGATCAAGCGCTTCAAGTTCCCCATCCGCACCACGGCCGAGGGAACGGCGGTTCCCGATGGCGGCTTCGCCAGCTCTACCGACCTGAAAGGCCCGGCCTTGTTCACCGAACCCGCTTCGCTGGGATTGCCCGACGTGTGGCAGCTTCAGAAATAGGCGGGTGACCACTTTTTGACCCGGACGCCCGACCGCCGGGTCAACTCAGAAAGGAATTGTGACATGGGCAAGTTCGAGACCGTGGAAGTCAATACCGACTTGTTGATTGTGGGCGGAGGCATGGCGGGGTGCGGCGCGGCCGTCGAAGCGGCCTACTGGGCCAAGCAACACGGGGTCAAGGTCACCCTGGTCGACAAGGCCGCCATCGACCGCAGCGGCGCCGTCGCCATGGGCCTGTCGGCCATCAATCAATACGTCGGGCTCAAGGACGGCCAGAACACCGTCAAGGACTACGTCGATTACGTCCGAAACGACCTGATGGGCATCACCCGCGAAGACCTCGTGGCCGATATCGCCCGCCACGTCGACTCCTCCGTGCACCTGTTCGAAAAATGGGGCCTGCCGATCTGGAAGGACGAGGAAGGCAACTACGTTCACGAGGGCCGCTGGCAGTTGATGATCAACGGCGAATCCTACAAGGTCGTCGTCTCCGAGGCCGCCAAAAACGCCCTCGGCATCGACAACATCTATGAGCGCGTCTGCATCGTGGCCCCCCTGACCGACGGCAATCGCGTCACCGGCGCCGTCGGCTTCAGCGTCCGCGAAGAGAAATTCTACATCTTCCGGGCCAAGGCCGTCCTCGTTTCCATGGGCGGGGCCGTCCACGTGTTCAAACCCCGGTCCTCCGGCGAGGGCATGGGCCGGGCCTGGTATCCACCCTGGAACTCCGGCTCCAGCGCCTACTTCACCATCGCCGCCGGCGCCGAAATGACTTGTCAGGAAGTCCGCTTCATCCCGGTCCGTTTCAAGGACGCCTACGGCCCGGTTGGCGCGTGGTTCCTCCTGTTCAAGGCGCGCGCCACCAACGGCCTGGGCGAGAATTACATGGAGACGCGCAAGCCCGAGCTCAACAAGTGGGTTCCCTACGGCCACGTCAAGCCCTGCCCGGCCAACCTGCGCAACTGGCTGATGCTGCTCGACGTTTTCGACGGCAAAGGCCCGATCTTCATGCGGACCGAGGAAGCGATCCAGAAGATCGCCGCCGGCGAGGATGACCCCAAGAAGGCCAAGAAACGGCTGAAGGAACTGGAGAGCGAAGCCTGGGAAGACTTCCTCGACATGACGATCAGCCAGGCCATCCTCTGGGCCGGAACCAACGTCGAGCCCGAGGCGAAGGCTTCGGAAATCGCGGCCGCCGAGCCGTATTTCATCGGCTCGCACTCGGGCGCCTCGGGCGCCTGGGTCAGCGGTCCCGAAGACCTTGCTCCGGAGCAATACTTCTGGGGCTATGAATACATGAGCACCGTCGAAGGACTCTTCTGCGCCGGCGACGCCTCGGGCGCTTCGAGCCACAAGTTCTCATCGGGCTCGTTCACCGAGGGCCGCCTCGCGGCCAAATCGGCCGTCCGTTACTGCGCCGAGCATCCGGAACAACCCGCCGTCGACCCGGCCCAAGCCGAGGCGATGCGGGAGCGGATCCTGCGCCCCATGGCCCTGTTCGAGCAGCACAAGGGCGAAACGACCGACGCCACCATCAACGCCAACTACATCCGGCCCAAGATGTTCATGTTCCGGCTCCAGAAGATCATGGACGAATACGCCGGCGGCGTTACCAGCCAGTTCCGGACCAGCAAGGCGCTGCTGGAAAGAGGGCTCGATCTGATCGGCATGCTCAAGGAAGACGCCGAAAAACTGGCGGCGGCGGATCTTCACGAACTGCTGCGCTGCTGGGAAAACATCCACCGCATGTGGCAGGCCGAGGCTCATGTCCGCACGATCCTGTTCCGCAACGAAACGCGTTGGCCCGGTTATTATTTCCGGTCCGACACGCCCGGACTCGATCCGGATTGGCAGGTTTTCGCCAATTGCCGCTACGACCCGGCCACCAAGGAATGGGAGATGATCAAACGGCCGATCGAGTCGATCTTTCCGGTCTATTCGGAACTCAACGGCGAGGCCGGCGGTTGAGATCGGGGTGCATTGAAGAATGAGGCTGCGGGAAACGGACCGCCATCCGGTCCGTTTCCCGCGATTGTGATTTTCCGATCCGGCTTCGGTATTGTCAGCACGATGAATGAAGGAACGGGGGCAACGATCATGGACAACGATATACCCAACTGCCCGCATTGCGGACACGCCTTGAGTCCGTGGGCGCCTCCGGTGGAATCCTCCTGGGGAACGGCGACCCAATATGTCTGCTTCAACGACCGGTGTCCCTATTTCATGCGCGGCTGGGAGTGGATGATGAAGCAGTTTCAACAGAATGTGTCATATCGCTATCGCTTCGATCCCCTCACCGGCGAATCGGGGCCGTTGCCCGTCTGGTCGGCCGCCGCCCTCAAAGACCGAATCATCGGCAACGCAACGACAGGATGTGAGAGTATCGAAAATGCAAAACGCTGATCAGGCATTGGACAGTTTCAAGGAACAAGTGCTCAAGGAAGGGCCGCGCCTGGGCCTCGGCGACACGATTCACTTCAAGTGCGGTCCCGGCGTGGCGTGCTTCAATCGTTGCTGCCACGACGTCAACATTCTATTGACTCCCTACGACATCATTCGCCTCAAAAAGGCCGTCGGCATGTCATCCGAGGATTTCCTCGACCGCTATTGCGTCATCCCATTCAGCCGGAAACTGAAGTACCCCATCGTCCTGCTGAA
>JAMCWS010000328.1:662-8133 GCA_023480605.1 bacterium | reverse complement strand
AGCCGAAGGCACCTATATCGATCCCACGGGTTGAGCCGGTCACTTTACCCACGCTGTCCCAAGTGGCGCCATCCTTGCTGACCCAGACGAAGGTGTCTTCGACATCAGGTCCGATCTCAAAGATCCAAAGGTCGTTATCTGAATTATTGCTGCCCGTGAGGCTATTGTCCGTGAATCGCAGCACAATCACTCCGCCACGGCCGAGGGAAACGTAGCCTTCCGTAGGTCCCTCGGGATAATCCGGGGCGCCCAGTGCTTCGCTCGCAATCTGATAGGGGGCCGTAGGCGCGGGACCGCCCCAGGCGAGGGGATCGTAGGAGACCACGGCATCGGCGAACGAAGCGGCGCCGCCGGGGAATTCGACTCCATGAAACGGAATGGACCAACCCGTGACGGAAAGTAGGCAGAACCCCACCGCGCAGATTATTTTTACCGCCTTCATTGGACGCTTCTCCCTTGTCTCAAACTTTTTGCTTTTTTCAATGCAAAAATTGTTCCCGATTGCGATCCGTTGTGTAATTTATACACAGGTCTCCTGTTATTCGCGTTAGGCGTGTATCGCCAATCGCCGACGAGGCGTGCGGGGGGTAAATATGCATCCATTTTCGTTTAAGTGTGCAAATGAAGTAAGCGTTTCGCAAGGAGACAAATGTGAACCGGAAGCTGCTTAACCCGACCTGTTGGGCGGGCGAAAGGACTCTTGATCACACGGTCCCGACTATATACAATTGAGTAAGGTTCGAGATTTTTGCGCTGACAATTTTGAGAAGCGGTTCCATGTTTCATACAGCGGCCGATACCGCCGCAACCATTTTCGGCGGGCTCGTAATCGCAGAAAGGATTTTTACATCGCGATGAATACTTTATTGGCCATCGCCCGCATCCTACCGGCCCTCGTGCTGGCGGCCGTTTTCGGCGCGGGAGGGTCGCGGGTCGCCCGGGCGCAAACTTCGCAATCGGCGACGCACGTTCTCCTGAGGACTTCGTTCACCTCGGGTCTGAACGCCGAAGCCCGCCTCGCAACCGGCCGCTGCACGCTGGCCGAACCGGTCGCGTCGGTCGCCGCGGCGCCCGCCGCCAACCTGTTCGCCGGCTTCCTGGCGCCCCCGGTCGATCCGTTCGGCTTGATCACCGTCGGCCGCCTGGCCGGTTACCTCGTCGGCGCAAGCGCCGACCTGGGAGCGGTGGCCGCCGACTACGCCGGCAATGAGGATGGCCGGATCGACGTTGGCGATCTCATCGCCTTCATTGACAAATACGACATTCGATGAAAACAGCCTGTCGCAAGAAGGGGAGGAACGTTTCCATGACGCGCGGATTCATTCATGACTGGCTGGCCCTCGCCGGCCTGACCATTCTCGTCCTGCTCGGGTCTGGTGGGACGGCCGGCGCCGCGACCAGCGATTCCGTAATCGGATTCCAAGGGGCGGTGGCCGTCAAGCCCGGCCAGGCCGCACTCGACGCCAACCCCTATAATGCGCGGTTCGGCTTGTGGAGCGCCGCCGGCGGCGGCACGCTGCTCTGGACCGAGTCGCGCACCATCACCATCATCGACGGACTCTACCACGTCGAGTTGGGTGAAATCACCCCATTGCCCACCGATATTTTTTCGGCCAACGCCGACCTTTGGCTCCAGGTCGAGATCAATCTCGTCCGCCACCCGGGCGACTTCGTGGCGGGGGATCTTTTTTCGCCGCGCCAGCACCTGGCCATGGCCCCCTACGCCGACGTCGCCAACGCCGCGTTTGTCGCCGGGTCGGCCGGCGAACTCTCGCAACTTAACTCCGTCGGTTCACCCGTGGTCGAATCGTTCGTCGTCGGCACCGACGACGGCGAAATCCTCGTGCGCAACGATAGCCATGCCATCACCGGCGAAATGACGACGATCGACGACGAGGGCGTTTCGGCGCTCTCCGACACGACCGGTCAGGTTCGCGCCTCGCTTTCCTCGCTGCTGGGCCAGGGGGACTTATACTTCGTCAACAGCGCCGACACCATCGTCGCCACGCTGACCAGCAACGACGAAGGGCAACTCCAACTGAACAACACGGTGGGCGATCCCCGCGTATACCTGTCGTCGCTGGCCAACAACGGTTATCTCAACCTGGTCGATTCCACCGGCGCTTCGGCTATCATCCTGGACGCTGTCGACGGCTCGATATCGGCCACCGGGACCAAGAATTTCAACATCCCCTACCCGGGCGACCCCACGCGCCGCCTCGTTTATGCCTGCCCCGAAGGGCCTGAAGCGGCCATCTACGTGCGAGGGACGGCCAAACTGGTCGACGGCGAGGCCAGCATCGATCTGCCCGAGCATTTCGCCCTGATCGCCGTGGCCGAGGGCATGACGGTCCAACTGACCCCTCGCTCGGCCGACAGTTACGGCCTGGCGGCGGTCGCGGTGACTCCCGCCCGGCTGCGGGTCAAAGAACTGATGCGGGGCAACGGCAGTTATCCGTTCGATTACTCCGTCATGGCTGTCCGTAAAGGCTACGAACACTACGAAGCGGTGCGCCCGACGCAGGCCGCCCAGACACTGGGGGCGGGGCGTTCCCCGGCGACCGTTCAAGCTGGTCGCGAGAAGGCGCGCCGCCAAGCCCTGGCCCGGCTGCAGGCCGCCGAGTCCCCGGCGGGCGCCCCCGCCGGCGCGACGCGGGCCGGCGCCGCCGGACTCACGGCCAGACTTGGCGGGGTCCAGCGTTGAAGATAAGCGGCGAACCGCCGCCACGCCCGGCGGGCGTGCGGAGAAGCGGGCGGCCGGGGGCGCCGCCCGTTTCCAGTGGAGGGAACGTGTCCTTCAAATCGGCCGGAAGTCAAAATTTATGAATATTTTGACGTATTTTTGGTTGGTAAAGGTTTGGGTTTCGTGATATCAACTAAAAAGCCTGATACTGGATGTTATTTTCCTCCGGATGGACCCCTTCCAGGCGGTCAGTCGCCGGCGGAAACCACTGCATCGGCAGGGATGTTTTATGAGCCAGCGTAACGTTATCGGACTGTGCCTGGTGAGCTTGATGCTCCCGGCGATTCTGGCGCCGCAAGCCTCGGCCGAGAATCCGAGGAACATGGCCCTGGTCGGTCAGGTCCCAACCGGCGCCCGGGCCGTGGCCGCGGCGGGTAATTATGCCTACGTTGGTCAATACGGCCAGTTGGTCACCAATTTCAGTTTCTCAACCAACAGCGACTGGATCTATGGAACCGGCTGGATGTATGACGACGTGGCCAAACAGGCCATCCACCTTGCCGGCGACACGGCGCCCCTGGAACAGAACATCAATGTCGTTGCCGGGCGGGTCTACTCGCTCACCTTCACCGTGCGCAACGTGAGCCTGGGATCCGTCACGCCCCAGTTGGGCGGTACGCTGGGCTCCGAGGTAACCGCCATCGGCACCTATACGCAGGAAATCCAAGCGACGAACACCGAAAACCTCAAGTTCATACCCACCGCGGAGTTCGACGGCGCCATCGACGACGTGACGGCGGTTTTCTCGGCCTTCGTCGTTGTCGACATCACCGACCCCACGACGCCCAAAACCAAAGGTACGGTGACGATGCCCTCGCCGGTTGAAAAAATCCGGATTGTCAATAACTATGCTTACGTGGCCGACGGCGACGCCGGCCTGGCAATCATCGACATCACCAACCCCGATGCGCCGGCACTGAAATCCTTCTACAACACCGACGGTACGGCCAAAAATGTCGTCGTCGCCGCCGGCACAGCCTATGTCGCCGATGGATATGATGGCTTGGTGGTGCTCAATGTACAGAATGCATCCTCGCCTTTCCTGCGGGCCGTTTACACGAGCGATACCCTGTACGACTCCACCGGCGTCGCCATCTCGGGCTCCATGGCCTACGTCGCCAGTTCCTTCGGTATGGATGTCGTGGATGTCGCCAATCCCGATATACCGCAGAA
The DNA here is from genome assembly GCA_023480605.1 of bacterium. Classification (GTDB taxonomy): domain Bacteria; phylum Sumerlaeota; class Sumerlaeia; order MVZB01; family MVZB01; genus JAMCWS01. The sequence continues at coordinate 4,217 of JAMCWS010000328.1, read as the reverse complement.
GCAGGGCAGCTACACCACCAGCGGCCTGGTCGGGGACGTCACCGTCGCCGACAACAAGGTCTATCTCCTGACGGGCGGCGGCATCGAAATCGTCAGCGTGACCGATCCGGCCAATCCCAGTCAGATCGGCACCTACGTGTCGTACAATACACCCCTCAAGGGGATCGAAGTCTCGGGGATCTTCATCTACATGGCCGACGGCAGCGGCGGCTTCCGCGCCATCGACGTGTCGATCATCAACTTTCCCGTGGAGCGCGGATTCTACCCCACCGGCTCGGTCACGAACGACGTTGCGTTGCTGAGCGATCTGATCCTGGTCACCGACACCAACAACGGCCTCTTTATCATGCGTTATACGGGCGTCGTGCCCACCCCGACGCCGACACCGACCAGTTCGCCGGACTTTTCGCTGATCGGTTACGCCGGCATGGGCTGCAACGCGGTGGCCGTTTCCGGCAATTTCGCTTACATCGGCGAAGGGAGCGACCTGCGCGTCATCGACATCACCGACCCCGCCCACCCGGTGGTCAGGGGGAAGGTGTCGCTCACTCAGAAGATCGAGAAGATCGCGGTCGCGGGGAGTACCGGCGCCGTCTTCTGCGCCGACGGCGGCAGCGGCCTTCATGGGGTTGATGTGTCCGATCCCGACAGCCCCCGAATCATTTCGATCGATCCGACATCGGGGATGGGATACACCTTTGACCTGATCATTGACGAAAACAACATCGCTTATGTGGCCGAAGGCATGGACGGGATCAAGGTTCTCGACGTTTCCAACCCCGTCAATCCACTGACCGTTGTTGCGTTTGCGCTCGATATGTCGAGCAACGCGACGGCCATCGCCAAGAGCGGCAACATTCTGTTCGTCGGCAGCGATTACAACACGTATGCTTTCGATTTGACCATTCCAAACAGCCCCGTGCCGGTGGGCAGTGAGACCGGCTACACGTTCCCCAGCAGCCCGGTGCAATGCATGGCCGTTCAGGGGCCCGTGCTCTATGTCGGCGAGCAGTTCGGTTACGAGATCTATGACATCAGCGCCGTGGATACGCCACTCGGCATCGGATCGGGGCTCGCCAACAGCACGATCAACGCCCTCGTCGTCAACAACACCCTCGCCTACCTCGCCGACGGCAATTACGGCCTGTCGGTCACGAATATTCAGGATCCGACGATGCCCGTCGAACTGGCCCATTACGACACGGCCGGCAACGCCATGGACATTGCCCTGCGCGACGACCTGATCTTCGTCGCCGACGATTCGGCCGGCCTCTATATCCTCAAATACACCGGAATCGTCCCCACGCCGACGGAGACGGCCACCCCCACGCCGACGGGAAGCGAGACGGCCACCCCCACCCCAACGGGAAGCGAGACGGCCACCCCCACGCCGACGGGAAGCGAGACGGCCACCCCCACCCCGACATCCACGGGGGGCACGCCCACGCCGACCCCCACGCCATCGCCCACCATCCCGCCGGGCGCGGCGGTCGATTTCCTCTCGCGGATCAAGACACCGCGCGACGCGCTGGAAGTCGTTGTCGTGTCCGGTCTGGCTTATATCGCCGACGGGGCCAGTAGCGCCGTCGGCAACAACGGCCTTCAGATCATCGATGTGCATGACCCCAAGAAACCCGTCATGCGCGGCCGATACGGCACGGCGGGGCCGGCCTACGCCGTCGCCGTCAACGGCAACCTGGCCTACATCGCGTCGTTCGACTGGGGACTTCAGGTCGCCGACGTGAGCAATCCCGATGCGCCGGGTTTTTACAACTGGATCGACACTCCCGGCTATGCGCTTGACGTGGCGCTCGAACCCGGCCGCGGCCTGGCCTACGTGGCCGATTACCGCAACGGCGTGCAGGTCATCGACATCCGCAATCCCCGCGTCCTGTCGATCATGTGCAATGTGGCCACGCCGGGCACCGCCCAGGGGGTTTGCATTGACGAGCGCCAACTGGTCTACGTGGCCGACGGTTACAGCGGCATCGAGATCATCGACGCCTCCGACCCGTCTCGCGCGAAGATCATCGGCGGATTCGACACTGAAGGCTATGCTCTCGATGTCACCGTCAACAACGGCATCGCCTATGTCGCCGATGGACACAGCGGCCTCGAAATCATCGATGTGAGCGACCCGAAAAAATGCCGTCTGCTGGGTAACTACCCCACTTGGGACGTCACGCACGGCGTGACTTATTTCAGCGGGCTGGTCTTCACGGCCGACCGCACCCGCGGCTTGGAAGTCATCGATGTGAGCAGCGCGGCCAAGCCGACAATCCGTGGCAACTTCTTTACGGGCGATGCGTGGGGCGTTACCGTTTCGGGCGGCCTGATCTACGTGGCCGACGAAATATTCGGCCTTTACGTGCTCAATTATACCGGCAATACGCCCAAGAACGCGGCCGAACAATGGCAGCTCTATGAATGAGCGATGACCCGACGCGTTGGCGACTGTCTGACGATTGCGGCCCCGGGTTTCGGCTCGGGGCCGTTTTGCTGAATGGTCGCGACGGCTGCGGCCATCGCAGCCGATTCTCCAACGCCGCGAGGCGCCCCTCCCCATACTCGGGCGCCCCGCGCGCTTTGGGCGCCCGGACCTCGAAAGGCAACGAACACATGGCAAATTTTTCCGAACCCCGCCGCGATTTCCTGAAAACCGTCGGCCTGGGAGCGGCCGGACTGACCATGGCGCAGGCCCTCCAGGCCGGCGGCAAGCCCGGCCGGCGGCCCAACGTCCTGCTTTACGTCGTCGACGACCAGGGCACCGACGACGCCGGTTGTTACGGCAATCCCGTCATCCGCACTCCCGGCCTGGATGCACTGGCGGCCGACGGGGTGCGATTCACCAACGCCTTCTGCACCACGGCCTCGTGCAGCGCCAGCCGGTCGGTGATCCTGACGGGCCTGCACAACCACGCCAACGGTCAATACGGCCATGCGCACGCCTATCATCACTTTTCGTCCTTCGCGAACGTTGTGAGCCTGCCCGCGATGCTCGGCGCGGCGGGCTACCGCACGGCGCTGGCCGGCAAATGTCACGTCGCCCCCGATGCGGTCTACAAATTCGATGACTATGTGGATCGCGACTTCATCGGCCACGAGTCGCCCGAGGCGATGGCCGAAAAGATGCGCGACTTCATCGGGGCCGATTCCGACCGCCCGTTTTTTCTTTATTTCTGCACCCGTGAGCCGCATCGTCCCTTCTGGCGCGACGGTTCCACCCCCGTCGACCCCAAGGACGTCATCGTTCCCCCTTACCTGCCCGACACGCCCGAATGCCGCGCGGAACTGGCCCGATATTACATGTCGGTGGAGCGGGCCGACAAAGGGCTGGCGCGCCTCACCCGGATTCTCAAGGAGACGGGTCGCTGGGATGACACGCTCGTTATTTTCATTTCCGACAATGGAATCGCCTTCCCCGGCGCCAAGACGACGGCCTACGATCCGGCGCTGCGCCTGCCGTGCGTCGTCCGCAATCCCTTCGGCAAGGCGCGCGGCGCCGTCAACCACGCGATGATCTCCTGGGCCGACCTGACCCCGACCATTCTCGAC
>JAMCWS010000328.1:0-652 GCA_023480605.1 bacterium | reverse complement strand
GCCCGAGGATCGCGCGTTCCACGGCCGCTCGTTCCTGCCGGTGCTCGACGAAGAAAATCCCGCCGGGTGGGACGAAATTTTCGCCTCGCATTCCTTCCACGAAATCACGATGTATTACCCGATGCGGGTCGTGCGCGGCCGGCAGTATAAGCTGATCTACAACATCGCCCACAAGCTCGATTACCCCTTCGCCTCGGATCTTTGGGAATCGGAAACCTGGCAGGGGATCGTGAAGGGCGGCGGGCGTCACTTCGCCAAACGGACCATCGAAGCCTACACCTCGCGGCCCCGGTTCGAGTTATATGACGTGCGGGCCGATCCCGATGAAATCCGCAATCTGGCCGACGACCCCGCCCACGCGGCGATTTTCGAGGAACTTAAGGCCAAGCTCAAAGCCTTCCAGGAAAAGACGAAGGACCCGTGGATCACCAAGTGGACCTATGAGTGACCGGCGGGGCGCATCGCCGGAATCGCCCCCTCTTCCGCGGGGCTTGATGAATCGGATTCGATCGGCTAAAGTGGTGGAAACCGGCGCGTTGGGGGAGGGCGCGGCAGGTGTCGCGCGCCCGCCGGGATCGATCGAAGGATTTGCGACATGGCGAAGATTGTCGGCATCGACCTGGGAACCACTTACAGCCTGATCGCCGAGATG
>JAMCWS010000428.1 GCA_023480605.1 bacterium | reverse complement strand
GTGGGGGCTGAATGCCGCGGGCAACGAAGCGGCCGTCGCCGCGGCGACGGCCCGTCTCCAGGAAGCCGGCATCATCGTCAGCCTGTTCATCGACCCCGAGACGGCGCAAATCGAGGCGGCGCGGCGCTGCGGGGCGCTTCAGGTCGAGTTTCACACCGGCCAGTATTGCCTGGCGCGTGGCGAAGCGGCCCGCCTGGCCGAACTGCGCAAACTTTACGCCGCCAGCGAGGCGGCCCGTCGCCTGGGGCTGGTCGTCAACGCCGGCCACGGCCTCAATTACCACAATGTCCAGCCGGTGGCGGCCATCCCCGGCATGCGCGAGTTGAACATCGGCCACGCGATCGTCAGCCGGGCCGTGTTCGATGGCCTGCGCGCGGCCGTGGCCGAGATGGCGCGCCTGATCGCCGAGGCCGCCCGGTCGCCCGAGGCCTGCCGCCCCGAGGGCTTGTGACTGCCCCACCCCGCCCGAAGGTTCTTGGAACGGCCTTCCGCATCCCGACCCGAAAGCCTCCCACCGAACGGCCCATGAAGATCTGTTATCTTTGCGCCGACCCCGGCATACCCATTTACGGCCGTAAGGGTTGCTCGACCCACGTGCGCGAGACCTGCCACGTCCTGCGCCAGTTGGGCCACGAGGTGAGGATCGTGTGCTCGAACGCCGAAGGCGACGCGGTCGAGCGCGAACGACTCGACGTGATATCCATCGAGCCGTTCCGCAATCGCAAGCTGGGGTTCGACCTGCGCCACATCCTCCTCGATCGGCGCCTGCTGGGCCGGCTCGACGCTCTCGTGCGGGAATGGAAACCCGACGCCGTTTACGAGCGCTATTCGCTTTATTCGCGCGCCGGGGGGGTGGCGGCGCGACGCCACCGCCTGCCGCGGCTGCTCGAGGTCAACGCTTTCCTGACGCGCGAGCAACGCGACCGGATTCGCTGGGGCTGGCTGGCCCGCCGGATCGAGGCCGGCATCATCCGCCATGCGCCCCGCGTCATCGTCGTCTCCGAGCCGCTGCGGCGCGAAATACATCACCTTGGCGTGCCGATGGAGGCCATCACCAAGATGCCGATGGCCGTCAACCTGGACCTGTTCAGCCCGGAGCGCGACGGCGAAGGGGTTCGCCGGCGCCACGGACTGACGGGGCGGTTCGTGCTGGGCTACGTCGGCACCCTGGGGGGCTGGCATGGCATCCGCCTGCTCTACGACATGGCCCGGCTGTTGAAAGACGGGGGCGCCCCGCCGTTCGCTTTCCTGATTGTCGGGGGCGATCCGGCCAAGGTGGAGATGCATCACCGCAAGGCGCGCGAGTCCGGCCTGGAGGACGTTCTGCGGTTCATCGGCTCGGTTCCTTACCAGGATGTTCCCGAGCACATCCGGGCCATGGACGCGGCCCTCGTGCCCGACACGACCTATTGGTCCTCGCCGGCCAAATTGTTCGAGTATCAGGCCAGCGGCATACCGGTGCTCGCCCCCAGTTACCCCGCCATTCGCGAAGTGCTGACCCATGAACGGGAGGGCTTCATCTTTCCGCCGGGCGACGTGGAGCGGATGGCGGCGCTGGCTCTGGAGATGATGAACGCCCCCGAGCGCTGCCGCTTGATGGGCCGGGCCGCGCGCGAACGCGCCGAGTGCGAGCATTCCTGGCAACGCAACGGCCAGGAGATTCTCGCCCTGTTTAACCGGGAGATGGCCGCCCCGGCGGAGCCGCGTCCGGACCGCGCCGGCGCGGCGTGAGGGACGCCGGACGGGCCTGCGGGGCAAAAGAAAAACGCCACGTCCCGGAACGCGGCGTCCAAAGGGAATCATTGGGGGATGATGAACGGTTGCGGCCAACCGGGGGCGGCAGAGCAACCGCCCGCAACTTACTGGGCGGCGGTCGGGGAAGGCGCCGGCGTGGCAACCCCTTCGATCGCCTGACCGGGCTGGGGCTGCATGTCGGGGAAGGGATTGCTCAGCTTCTGGTACTTGTCGACGATCAGGTAAATGGCGACCACAACGAGCACGATTGTGATAATGACCGCGAGCGCTTTCTTCATTTCGTCCCTCCGTTTTCTCTGCTCGGTGAATGACAGGCCGACACTGTTGTCGGCTGCCTGGGGGCGTCTGGCCTGGCGGGCCAACACGACCTCGTATCCCGCATACGGGTGTTTTCTGGCCGCAATTGTTTGATGAAGAGCGGGTATTGTCAACCAAGTTTTTGACCGGAGGCCCGAAATTGCGTAATGGGCGAATCCTGGATTTGCGGTCGAAAGACCGCGATGAGATCCGGGGAGCCGGCCTTCGGCGGGTCTTTGGGCGATGGAACCTGCCTGAAGGACCATGGGCGGCGTTAGCGGGCCCGACGCGAGAACCGGCCGCCGCGGGGGGGTGCGGGAAAGGGGGTGCCCGGGAGGCGCGGGGCGGCGGGATCGGGCCGGTCAACTTTTTTTTGCCGGGGGGCCGGCGAACCTCAAAAAAAAACTTGCCAACGGCCGCGTTTTGTGGTTAATCAATTGGCATATGTAGAGCGTTCGTATCCTCGCGGCCTCTGATGGCGCTTTGAAATCGGAGCCCGGCCTTCGAATCTGGCGCCGTCGGGTCGTGCCGAAAGAAGGTGCGTGAAGCCAATCCGGTCGCTGACCGGCTCCCCCGTCAGGTGAATTATATCGGATTTATACTGGACGTTCGCGAGGTCGATAAGCAGAGACGGGAGCTTGGGATGTGCCGTCGGCGGGGTCTGATGAATGTGGTTTTTTATATTGACAGCCAAGCCGAGGGTATATATAAGTTACTAGATTGGCGTATCTATTCGTAAGGATGGGGGAAATTGTGTTTTAGATGCCGTGTATTTTTATGCTGAGGCGGGCTTCGCATCAAAAGGGTCCGTTAAAAACTCAAAAGAAAGGGGAGGTTGCTGTTGACAGAGGGGAAAAGGGTTTGGAACGATTGACGCCTTATCGACATAAGGCATAACAACCTTGGAGCCTTACATTGGGGTAAGGCATGAAGATCTTTTGGAAAGGAGAGGTGCACAGCATGAGGAAAGTGATAAATATTACCCTGATGACGACGGTTGCCATCGCCTTGTTGGGGTTACAGACGGTGGCATTCGGCATGGCTCCGGTTATCAGTGGTATTCCCGATCCCGTCATCGTTGGTGACGTGGAACTTTCGACTCCTGACGCCAATTACTTTGTTTACCCGGATGCCTTTAATCTTGCCAACTATGTTTCCGACGAGTCGATCCTGCCCGAAAACCTGATCTGGTCTTATGCGGTCAGCACGGGCACCTCGCGTTACCTCATCAACGGCGTTCAGCCGCTGGACTTGACGACCGAGGATCCGCAATCGCCTCCGGCTGGCAAAGTAATTAACAACCTGGCCAACGTCTCCCCTTACGAATGGAATCCTGACGGCAATGCCAACACGATCACCGTTCGTAATAATGTGCTGACCCCGCTGTCGTCGGTGCCGCACGTCGGGAACTATCCCGATCCGTCGCCCAACACCAACGGCATCCTGGCCAGCGAGACCCAGATCCTCACCCTGTTCGCCGGTGACGGAACGACCCTCACTCCCAACTACGACCAGGTTGACGTAACCTTCAAGAGCGACAACTGGATCCCCGGCGGCACCGGCGGCAACGACCGTTACGGCACACAGCCGCGCGCGACCCAGATGCTTCGTCAGCTTGACTTCGTGGCCAACGGCGCCTACACCGGGACTGATCAGTGGACCTCCGGCGATCTGGTCGGAACGGCCACCTTCTCGTCAACCCCCAATGGCCTGACGGTCACCGCGCCGCTGCTTGGCGACAACATCGGCATTTGGACCTCGCCCGACGCCTTCATTCAATTGACCGCCAACTCCGTGTGGCGCCTGCGCATGAAGGTGACGTCGGATCAGACCACGCCGTACGCCGTCCCGCTGTGGGACACGGTCATTGAGAACTTCAGCAACGCCGTTGGTGGTCCGTTCGGATACGGCCTCGACTACTTCTTCCTGGACAACGCGGGCGGCGCCGAAGCGGCCGGCCCCGTTGGCCGGACGGACTTCGAGGTCTGGTATACTCCGTCGGCCATCACGACGCCGCAGTTCTCGAGTGCCACGACCGGCGCCTTTGCTCCGGCGGTGGATGCTGCCAACGACATGCGTGTCCGCTTCCGCGTCCTTGACGCCGGCTCATCGGGCATCAATGCCAACTTCGACTCCGGCAGCGTTTCGTTGCAGACCCTTGAAGTCCATCGGTTCGACCTGGCCAAGGTCACGCCGACCACGGTCTTCAATGCCGCAACGATCACCGACGGCTCGTTCGGAGCCACCTTGGTGACCGACTTTACCGTGACCTACTTTGAAGGCACGGTGGTCGACTTCACGGGTGGCATCGTGACGATGTCGCCGGAAAACGCCTCCATTGGCTGGGGTGGCTTGGCCGGCAGTGCTGAGGTCATCAACGTGTGGCCGGGTGACTCGTTCTTCAACCCGCTCACCGGCAACAGCATTGCTGACAACTTCCCGATCACTTGGGAAAACAACACCCTGTATCGCGTCCAGATGATGTTGAGCACCGGTGCCGCCCTGGGCAACACCAACCCGCCCGACATCATCTACATGATCGCCGATACGCCGCAGAACGAACTGACCTGCTGTTCGTACATCACGCCGGGCCTCGTCGTCAACAGCGCGCCTGTCGGCACGCCGAAAACGACCGCCGCGACGTATCAGTCGTTCTTCTACAGCCATTCGGTGTCGCGCACCGGCATCGGTTCGCTCAAGGCCTTCCGCCCGTTGCTGCAGATCATCTCTGCCAACAGCGTGGTCTTGGGTGGCGTCACCCTGAACACCGGCAACGTCCGGCTTCACAGCGTGAACGTTGCTAGGGTTACGTTTGCCGACTGATGAGTTAAACGCATCGGCTGGCAACTAACCGAACTTGACTAATCAGCATTGGGGTAACAGGTCCAAAAAGCCTGTTACCCCTTTTTTTTGCCGGTCACCCGCCACGCGGCTTCCGCGGCGCGTCCGTGCGTTGGCTCGCCGATGGTCCGCCGCCAGCCAGCGCGTTCGTGCTTCCCGCGCCTTCGTCTATTCGGAAACCCACGGCGACTCACATCTCACTGCCGGTTCGGCCCAAACTTTTCGGGGCGTCGCAGGGTCTTTTCAGCATGTCGGATATTCGTTCACATGACGACGCGCGAGTCGACGCTTACGGGCGGGCCGGGGAGGATGAAGCGGCGTGCCGGCCGAAAGCATTTCTTGGCGGCGGGCGCGTTTTGTGATATGAATATTCGTTCTCTCACGGGGCTTGGGCGCGGACGTTTTACGGTTCGGAAACCGGTTCGGATGCGCGGCCATTGAAGACGGTGCCGGCGCCGCTTTTTATTGCTTGAAAAAAGGCGTGTTTGAGCGGATGATATGGCCGCGTATATAATGTTTGCGGGGCGTTTGAGAAGGGGCGCCACCGCTGCCGGACCAAGTGCCGCGGAGAGAGGGAGTAGGGATATTTTTTTTCTTGCCTTCGGAACGGAGGGCCAGTATAGAGTGTTTGTTTTACGTTGCTCTTCTCCTTGGCAGGAGTATGCGAGATTGGCATCGCGGGTTTGTCGATGGACCCGTCGAACGTGAGTTCCGGCAACATGGATTCCATGCTAAAAGCCGGTTATCTGAAAAAGGAGGCGCAACCCATGGCGTCTATTGATGAAAGAGTCAAGCAGATTATCGTCGAGCAACTCGGCGTCAGCGAAGATCAGGTCAAACCCGATGCGAAATTCACCGATGACCTCGGGGCCGACTCATTGGACCAGGTCGAACTCATCATGCGCTTCGAGGAAGAATTCGGAATCGAAATCCCCGACGAAGACACCGAGAAGATCGTCACGGTGAACGACGCGATCAACTACATGTCCGAAAAAGTCGAAGCCTAAGAGGGCGAGGGTATAGCCGTATGACGCAAGATGGCCGGCGTGTTGTCGTGACGGGTATGGGGGCGGTCACGCCCCTGGGCAATGATGTGGCGTCCTTCTGGGAAGGTCTCCTGGCGGGACGCTCGGGAATCGGCAAGATCACCAAATTCGACCCTGAGGGTTGCGAATGCCGGATTGCCGCCGAGGTGAAAAATCTCGATTTCGAACAATTCTTCGACAAGAAGGATGTGCGCAAGATCGAGGATTTCACCAAATACGCCATCATCGCCGCACGGCAGGCGGCCGAGCACAGCGGGATTCTCGTCAGCCGCCTCAGCCACGAGGAAATCGGCTGCGTGATGGGCGTTGGCATCGGCGGCATCGGTTACATCGAGGAACAGGTCAGAATCCTTGCCGAAAAAGGCCCGCGCCGGATCAGTCCTCTCCTTATCCCCAAAATCATCGCCAACATCGCCCCCGGCCAGATCACGATCGATCTGAACCTTAAGGGGCCGTCGCTGTCGGTGGTCACCGCCTGTGCCGCCGGCACCCATGCCATCGGCGAGGCGACGTCGATCATCCAGCGCGGCGACGCCGTGGCGATGTTTGCCGGCGGTTCCGAAGCCGCAATTTGCCAGGTGGCCATTGCCGGCTTCGGCAACATGCAGGCGTTGACGTCCAATTTCAACGACAATCCCCGGGAAGCGAGCCGTCCATTCGATGCCCGTCGCTCGGGGTTCGTCATGGGTGAAGGCGCCGGCATGCTGGTTCTCGAAGAATACGAACATGCCAAGGCGCGGGGCGCCGAGATCCTCGCCGAGGTGAAGGGCTATGGCCTGACCTCGGACGCTTATCACATCACGGCCCCCGCTCCTGAAGGCGAAGGAGGCGCCCGGTCGATGGCTCTGGCCCTCAAACGGGCCAACCTTAAGCCGACCGACATTGAATATATCAACGCGCACGGCACCAGCACGCCGCTCAACGACAAGAACGAAACGGCCGCCGTCAAGACCGTTTTTGGCGACCATGCTTACAAGCTGGCCATCAGCTCCAACAAGTCGATGATCGGCCACCTGTTGGGCGCCGCCGGCGCCGTCGAAGCGATCGCCTCGGTTCTGACCCTGCGCGATCAAATCATCCCCCCCACCATCAACCACACCGATCCCGATCCCGATTGCGATTTGGATTACGTGCCCAACAAGGCCCGCAAGGCCGAAATCCGGTACGTGATGAGCAATTCGCTCGGTTTCGGGGGGCACAACTGCACGCTGATCTTTTGCCGCAATGGAGCCGAGTAATCCCGCCGACGAACGGGGAGCTTCGCTCCGTCGTTTCCTTCATGAAAACGGGCTGGAGGGCTTGGATCCGGCGTCGCTGGATCAGGCCCTCACGCACCGTTCTTTTGCCTTCGAAAACAACCTCGCCTACGACAACGAACGCCTCGAATTCCTCGGTGACGCCATCATCGCCGCCGTCACAAGCGAATATCTTTATACGACACACCCCGAGGCCGACGAGGGCAGGCTGAGCAAACTGCGCGCCCACCTGGTCAGCCGCCAGTTGCTGGGCCGGCGGGCCGGCGAAATGGGGCTGGGGGGCATCATCCTGCTGGGCCGCGGCGAGCGCGAAACCGGCGGCGGCAAACGCTGGTCGATCCTGGGTTCCGCCCTCGAGGCGCTGGTTGCGGTGGTTTATCTGCGGTTGGGCTACGCCACGGCCAGCCAGTTCATCCGCCGGTCCATTCTGCAGCCGCTCGCCGGCGTCGTTCCGCCGCGCGGCGTGGGCGACGATTTCAAGTCGGCCCTTCAGGAGTGGGCGCAACGCGTCTGCAGGATCGTGCCTGTTTACGCGCGCGTCGGCGAGGAAGGACCGGCCGACAGTAAAAGCTTTCATGTCGAGGTGAAGGTTGCCGGCCGGTTGCTGGCGCGCGGCAGCGGGGCGCGCATCAAGGCGGCCGAAAATGACGCCGCCCGCCGCGCCCTCGATAAAATCAAGGCCGGCGAGTTCGACGACCTGGCCGGATCGCTCCCCCCCGCCTGACGCGACCGCCGCGCAGGACGCTTTTTCGGCGCCGGCGATTGACTGCGCCGCTCGAATAGCCGATACTACGGCTTCATATAGTGGATTGGCACGTGTGCGAAACAGCGACAAGGAGAGGACCATGATCGACGCGAAAAAATTGGAGCAAGCCTACGGTCTCGCGCGCGAATGTTACGCCGCCATCGGCGTGGATACCGACACGGCGCTGGCCGCCCTCGAGAAGATCCCCGTCAGCCTCCACTGCTGGCAGGATGACGACGTGGGCGGCTTCGAAACGCCCGACGCCATGCTTTCGGGCGGC
>JAMCWS010000118.1 GCA_023480605.1 bacterium | reverse complement strand
GATATCCATTTTAAGCATGTCGACCGGCTCTTTGAGATAAGGGCTCAGCGGCACGCACTCGACTTCGAATCGCGTCGTCTCCCCTCCCGTCGCGGCGCGCCGCGCCGTCAGCGAGCCGCCGAGCGAATCGATGGCGGGCACGACGAACTCCGCCTTGCCGGCCCGGTTCGATAGCGCATACGGAAGCACCTCGACATCCGTGAAGCCATTGCGCGCGACGTTGCCGCACGCCAGTTCGAACAGGGCCGGATTAGGTTCAAACGCCGTGATCCGAGCCGCCGGAAAGAGCCGTTTGAAATAATAAGTCGCGAAACCAACGTGGGCGCCGCAATCGAGGATGCGCGGATTCTCGCAGCCCGGCTCGAAGTAGTATTCCTCGCGCACGAAAATTTCCTGGAGCAGCGTCCAGAGCGTCGGTCGTTCGACATACTGCATCGCGCCTCCGCGCAGGTGGAGCGTGTCATCTTCGCAGATCGCGTCAAGCACGGCCCGCTTGACGTCGCGTTCGTGGCGGAGGCCCGCCTTGGCCGCTTCCAGCCGCGCTCGCGTCGCCGGTTGGTCCGTGTCGACCGCCGGCGCCAGCGCTTCCCACGCCCGCCGCAAGTCAATCGTCGCCTGGAGCCGTTCGTAGAGGCGCTTGCGCTCGGTCAGGCGATCGTTCAGAACGATCGATTCCAGTTCGCGGTCGGGAACTTCGAGGATCGCTTCCGCCATGCGCTCCTCGCGGGCCAGGCGCCCCAGCAGCTTGTGGTCTTGAAGCATTTGCTCGTAAATGCGCCGGTCGCCGGCGATTTTGCGGACCGCCGGTTCGTGGGCCAGTATTTTCTCGATCGATGCCTCGCCCAGCAATACTCTTTTCCGGCATCGCTCGTCCATGTGAATCAGGTCGAGGCAGCGGTCGTCGAGCACGATGCGACGCAGAACGAGCGGATACGCAAACAGCCGATCCTGCACGCGCAGGTCGTGCAGTAGTTCGCGCAGGAGCGGCTCGGCGTCGCAAATCCGGTCGACCACCGGCTTTTCGCCCAGCAGGCTTTCGATTAGTTTGCGGTTGGCCAGCAGGCGTTCACGAAACGGTTCGAATTCGAACAGCCGGTTGACGGTCGCTTCGCTGACCATGACGTGGCGGAACACTCCGACATCGGTGAGAAACAGGTTCTGCGTGCGCCCGTCGAGCAGGACGCGGCGCAGGATCGCGCCGTTGCGCATCACGGCCTCGAAGCCCTTGTCGGTTTCGACCAGGCGCCGAAGCAGAGCATCGTTCGACGCGATCGTCTCGCGCACCGGCGCCGCTTCCAGCAGCCTGGCGACCACGCCCTCCGTGGCCACCAGGCGGGCGACCAGTTCGCCCTGGCGCGCCAGGATAGCGAGCGCCCGCTCATCGGCGAGCACCTGACGCACGAGCCGTTCGTTTTGCAACGCCAGCGCCGGAATCGCCGGCTCGTTCAGCAGCGACTTGGCCAGCCGCTCGCTGGCGGCGATCTGCGCCACAAGCGCCGGAGCCGTCAGGAGCCGCGCCACCAGTGCGGCGTCGCCGAGCAGATGGCCGAGGCTTTCTTCACGGTTCAGCAGGCGGTCGAGAATCTGCGGCGTCGATACGATGTGGTCATAAACCGCCGCCTCCTGAAAAATCCGGCCGAGAACGCGCTTGTTCAGCAGTACTCTGTCGACCAGGCGCACCTCGCCCAGCAGCCGGCTGGTTGTGCGCTCGTCGAGCAACAGGTCGCCATGCAGCCGTCCGTTGGCGAAAATACTCTCGGCCACCCGCGGATCCTGCGCGACGCGCCGGCGGGCGTTTTCGTTTTCGAGCAACGCGCCGACCATGGCGGGATCCGCCAGCATGGCGGTGCGCGCGCGCCGGTCGCCGGCCACACGGCCGATCAGCGCGTCCGTGATGGGCACGAACTCCGCCGCCGCTTCGTCCCCGGCGATCGCGCGAATCAGCCCCACGTTCCGGCGGGCGATTTCCTGTGTCCGTGGATCCTCAAGCAGGCCGGCCAGTAGTGCGGGATCCCCGCATATCCATTCGCGCAGGCGGCCGTCCGCCATGATCCGATCGCGCACCGCCGGCGCGCCGGCGGCGAGGTCCGCCAGGCGTGGGTCGGCGAGCAGCGATTCCAGTCGCCCCGTTGATTGCAGAAGGATTTCCATCGCGCGGGCATCTTCGAAAAGCGCGCTCAACCAATCGGGATTGTCCAGGAGCATTTCGCGGCAGCGGGCGTCGGAGGCCACGGACAACAGGAGATCGCCATTGCCCAGCAGGATTTCGCGGCAGCGGGCGTCGGCCAGCATGGCCTCCAGCAACTCCGGCCGCCCCAGCAGCCACTCGCGCACCCGTCCGTCGGCGGCGACCCGACCCAGCAATTCATGATTATTCAACAGCGCCTCGCGGCAGCGGGCGTCGGAGGCCACGGACAACAGGAGATCGCCATTGCCCAGCAGGATTTCGCGGCAGCGGGCGTCGGCCAGCATGGCCTCCAGCAACTCCGGCCGCCCCAGCAACCATTCGCGAACCCGTCCGTCGGCGGCGACCCGACCCAGCAATTCGGCATTGCCCAAAAGCGCCTCGCGGCAGCGGACGTCGGCCAATAGGCTGGTCGCCACGCCGGAGTGATCGGCCAGCCATTCCAGCGCCTCGGGCGTGGTCAGAAGGCGCGCCAGCGACGCGGCATCACGGCGCAGGTGGTCTAAGAGAGCCGGATGGTCCGCCAGCGCCGGCAGAATGCCCGGATAGGCGAGTAATTTGTCCATCAATCGGCCGTTTTGAGTCAGCGTTTCCAGCAGATACAGATCCAGGAACGCCTCGCCATGCTCCGTCGTGAACGCCTCGTTGGCGACTAGGCGCTCGATTTGCCCGGGTTCGTCGAGAAATTGCTTCAGGTGGGCGGGGTCCATGAAGACATCGGCAAACAGTCGACGGGCTCGGCCCTGCCAGCTGATGACGTTCACCAGGCGTCTGACGATCCATTGGCGAAATGACATGTTTCGCTCCGTTTGCTTCGATCCGACCGATGGTCTGGATGCGTATCAAACACCAACCTTGGCGAACGATCGCAGGGGCCCGGGGCCGGCGCGCCGATCGCCCCCTCGCGTTCCCTGACTCCGGCCAAGGGACCGATTATAAGGGCACCCCCGGCGGCGGAGTAAAGCGCGATATGGCCGCGGCCCTTCGGCGAGGCGCGGCTTATTCCTCCAGCACCGTATAATTGTAGGTCAGGTCGGTCAACTGCCATGTCAGCCGGCCATCGCCGCGCACGACGAATTCTTTCACGACGTCGCGATACAGGTAGCTCTTGCCCTCGTGAATCGGCATGACGAGCACGTAGGAACCCGGATTGAAATGGAAATCCGGGATGCGGACTTCGCAGCGCACCACACCCTCGTGAATATGTTTGAGCAGATCGTCGTTGAGGGTGGAAATGGTCGTCAGCCGCAGGCCGTCCTTGCGCGCGAAAACCAGTGACACGTTCAGATCGGTCACCGGTTGCCTGAGGCGGAATGAATAGCGGATCGTCAGTTCGTCATGCACCTGCAGGTGATCGGTCGGCCGGCCGTGAACGAAAAACTCGACACGCAGGTCCTCCACCTTGTCCATCTCGTTGTAGACGGGACCATAGATTTCGTTCGCGGCCGACTTGGCCGGCGGGGCATCGGTCGCCTGCGCGGCATCGCGCTTGAGTTGGCGCGCCTTGGCCGCCTGGGCCACCTCTTCCTGATCGAGAAAATTCAGATAATCCTGCACGACCTCCTTGGCGACGCCCAGCTTGGTCAGCCGGCCGCGATTGATCCAGAGTGCGTTGTCGCACAGTTGCACGACGTGGGTATGGCTGTGCGACACCAGCACGATCGTGACCCCGTTCTTCTTCAACTCGTGCATCTTGGTGAAGCACTTGTTCTGAAAAGCGAAATCGCCCACCGAGAGGATTTCGTCGATCAGCAGGATGTCGGGCCGCAGGTGCACCACGACGGAAAAACCCAGGCGGGCCTGCATCCCCTTGCTGTAACTGTAGACCGGACTGTCGATGAATTCCTCCAGGCCGGAGAAGTCGATGATCTCGTCGAGGATCACGCTGGTCTGAACCCGGCTGAATCCATAGAGGGCCGCCAGATTGAAAACGTTTTCCCGGCCGCTCAGGTTCATGTTGAATCCTGCTCCGAGGTTGATGAGCGCCTGCATCAAGCCCTCGACCATGATCGTGCCGGCATCGGGCTTGATCAGGCCGTTGAGCATCTTGAGCAGGGTCGTCTTGCCCGAGCCGTTGCGACCGATCAGCGCCAGCGTGTCGCCGGGATACATGTGGAAGGAGACGTCGTTGACGGCGAAAAATTCATCTTTGCGCAGTTCGAGCGACCCCCCTCGCCCGGCCAGTTCGCGCACCAGGTCGAACAGCCCGTAACTCAGATGAGCGTTGGCGTTGCGCGAATATTTCTTGGATACGTTCTCGGCGATAATGATCGGCTTCACGTCATACCTTCTCGGCCAACACCGGAATCGAAATGTGGAAGATAAACCACCCCGCGCAGAACAGCCCCAGGTGAATAAGAAGCCAGACGGCAAAGCCGCGCGGATCTTCCCAGGTGTTGAGCGTCGCCAGCGACCGCAGCGACGTCAGGATCGCCGCGACCGGATTGTACGTGAGGATCGGCACCCAGATCCCCTCGTGGGGAAGCGTATACATGACCGGCGTCGCGTAGCGGATGGGGTTGAGGATGATGCGCGTGACGCGCCCCACGTCGCTGTAAATCGTGTTGAAGGGCGCCAGCAGGATGCCGACCGGCAGCCCCGCCGCGATGATGGCCGGAAACAGGACCGTGAACTTAAGGAAACCGACCACGTGGAAGGTGGGCAGCAGGAAGAGGCTGACCAGCAGCATCACCATAATCCGGAAGAGCGAATTGAACACGATGCGAAAGAACACCGAGGTCATAAGCACCTCGGGCGACACCTTGAGGTGGGTCAACAGGTTGCGCGATTTGCGCACAATCTCCAGCGGCATCGTCACCGATTCCATGAACGTCTGGTAAAGCATTGCCCCGAAGACGACGTACACGGCATACGGCATGCCCATTTCGCCCGGATTGATGACGCGGATGTTCATCAGCGCATAGAAAACCAGCGCCAGCACCAGGGGATCCAGAAAATCCCAGACCATCCCGAACGCCGAATGCGCATACTCCGAACGCAAATCTTTGACGAACAGCCGGTAAGCGATGTAACGCGCGTTGACAAAGCCATGAAACATCGCGCGAAAAACGTCCGTCAGGTGGCGCGTCTGCGCCTCCGCCGAATACACATAGAGATGTTTCGCCATGCCATTCCTCGATTGCGCCGGGGCGTCGGTGACCGTGTTGCGCCCCTTCTCGCGCACGGTTCGCCGCCCGTTCGCCGGGCGCGTCCATGCCGCAACTTGGGTGACTCCCCACATTTTGCTCCGATTATACAGACCCGCCGGGGCCGCGCACCATGTTTTTATGACGTTATCCCGCGCGCCGCCACATCCCGTTCGGCGGTCGAGGCAGGCTCGCCACCGTGACCGGGATCGTCCAGATTCCGGTCCAGCATCTTGAGCCACATTCATGCGAAGGGTCTAATAATATATCCATCAATCTTGTATGATTTGCGCAGGACCTGCATGAGGTCGCGCCGGTAAGCGGGCCATTAACGTAAAGATTTCGTTAAATAATTCGGATCGGTCGGGGTCTTCCCATGTGCCTTCGCATCCTGGCGGTTGGATAGGGGTCATGAGATATCAGAGGGAATAAGCCCCGGGTCGGGGCGTATAAAAAGGGCATGCAAATCGCCGGTTCAATGCTACAATGATGTCAATCTTGAACTTGGACCGGCCCGTGCCGGAAGCGAATCGCGCGGAAGCGTGGAACGATGAACCACGAACCAGTCAAACAATCCACCCAAACGCTGGACGCCGAAGCCGGTTTGTCCGGTGAATGCGCCCTCGGCATCGACGGGGGCGCCGGCCAACTGAAATGGGCCATGCGCGGTTCGGGGGGAGATCGGCACGTGGGTCGGATGCCCGGAGCCAACCTGCAAATGCTGGGCTGGGAGGAATACCAGGCGCGGCTGATGGCGGCCGTGATGGATGCCCTGATCGAAAGCGGCGTCGTCCGGTCCGCCCTGGTTTCACTCGGACTGGGCCTCTCGGGCGTGGACCGACCGCGCGAGCGGGAGCGTCTTCGCGATTGGGTCCGCGCCAACTTTCCACAGGTGCGTCACTGGTGGATCGGCAACGACGCCGCGCCCGTCTTGCGTCTGGGCGCCGGGCGGCTCGAAGGCATCGCGCTGATCGCCGGCACAGGATCGTTTTGCCTCGGCATGACGGCCGATGGCCGTCGGGTCCGGGTCGGGGGATGGGGCGGCATCATCGGCGACGAAGGCAGCGCTTATTGGATAGGCCAGCACGCCCTGCGCATGGCGACGCAAATGGCCGATGGCCGGATGGAACCGTCCCATTTGAGAGAAACGATTCTCCAGGCCCTCGGCCTGGGCAGTTACGACGAGTTGATACCCTATATGGCCGGCCGGCGCCACGACGAACTCAAACGCATCGTCGCCGCGCTGGCCCCGCGCATCGTCGACCACGCGCGCGACGGCGAGGTGGCCTGCCAGCGCCTGATCGACCAGGCCATCGGCCATCTGGGCAATCATGTCTTCAGCGTCGCCCGTCAATTGGACTGCCTGGAGCGGGAGACCGAAACGGCCCCGACCCGCGGCGGCGGTCTCACGCCGCCGGCCGGGGAGCCCGCCCTGCGGCCGCGCACCCTCGTCTGCGCGGGGGGGATGTTCGAGCACAGCGATTGGATCTACGAACGTTTCCGCGAGCGAATCGCCCATGGCGGCCCGTTCACGGTGGTCCGGCTGGACCAGCCCTCGGCGCTGGGCGCCCTGATCTTGGGCGAGGAAAACCGCGACCCGGCCTGAACGCCGGCGGACTCAGGAAGCGGCGGCCGGCTTGCCGCGGCGAGGACGGGCCGCCTGCATGCGGGCGCGACCGCAACGAGGGCAGATCCACTTGCGCTGCTTGTGAAACGAGCGGCGCGCTTCGCGCATTTTGACCTTGCAGCGCGGGCAAAACATGGAAACCGACCTACGTGAAGCCGACGGTTTGGAAAGGGCGACGCCGATCCGCAATGATACCAACCGCTTATCATTTTATCTCGCGGATAGGGGCTTCGTTAAATCATTTCCGGCCACCCCGCGTATGCATCGAAACGGCATCCCGCCGGATGCCCCTCACGCCAACGGCGACTCCAACAGGTCCACCGGCCGCCATGCCCCCGTGACCGGATCGATCCGCAAAGTCTTGATTTCGTAAGGTGCGAAATCGACCGTGAGCGGCTGCGGCAGGCCCGCCACCGTCAGGCGCGCCGTTGCCGCCTGGCCCGCGGTTTCGTAACCCCGCACGATGAGGGCTGGTCCATCCTCGCTCATTTTTACGACGCTCACCACGACCGTATCGGACGCGCCATCGAAGAAGGCGCGCTGCGCGGGCAGGGGACCCGCGTGGGCGTGCTCCACCAGCGTAAACGCCGGCTCATTCAGTTCCCAGGCGCGCCGGGGCACCCCCGCCGAGTGCCAATCGCCCGCGTGCGGCAGCAGTTGCAGGTTGAACGATTGCCAGCCTTGGTCGATGGTGTGGGCCGGGTGGTCCCCCTGGGTCCAGGGGTCGTGGAAGGCGTAAAGCGGACTACGCAGTACCGTGAGGTACAGAGTGTCATCCTTCGCGCTGCACCCGTATTTGGCGTCGTTGAGCACGGCCAGGCCGTAGGGCTGCCCGCCGATCCGGCCACCCAGGTCCATCCACTGCTGAGCGGGCACCTCTTGGCCGTCGGTCGCGCGGCGCGTCGCCGAGTAAGCCGTTTCGTACCAGGCTTCTCCATCTTCGATCCGCGTCTCGAACGCCATCTTCAGCATCCGCTGGCGGCCCTGCCAGTTGACGCGCACGTTCACGTCGAGGTCGGCCACGTCGCGGTGAAGGGTGACGAGCAGTTCGCACTGAGATCCCTCGAAACGGCTCGTGACCAGGAGCGTCGCCGAGACGGGTCCCTCGTTGATGAGTTTGGACGTGCCGTCGCCGAAGCGTCCGACCACGCGGTCCCACGTGGTGATCCCGTGCCCCCAGGTGTCGCCCTTATCTTCGAGGACGTCGAGGCCGCAGGCGCGCCGCACCACGTCGACGCGGTGCGTTTTGTCGTAAATCCGGCGGATGCAGCCCCCGGCGGGAGAATCGTTCGTCCGCCAGGG
>JAMCWS010000078.1 GCA_023480605.1 bacterium | reverse complement strand
TCCCAAAGCGGCCCCGAAGGCGGCTCCCAAAGCGGCCCCGAAGGCGGCTCCCAAAACAGCCCCGAAGGTCGCCGCCAAAACAGCCCCGAAAGTGGCCGCCAAAGCAGCTCCGAAAGCGGCGACGCCCGCCGTTCCCGAGCGTCAAACCGTCTCCAGCGCCATCCAAAAGAAAGCCGGTCGGATCGTGCTTCGCAAGGCCGTTCCGGATCAGTTTCAGCCGACCGGACTTTATAACGGCATCATGCTGACGACCAGCATTAAACCCTTCCCCGCTCATACGCCCTACACGGCCAAAGAGATCGAGAAATTGCGCGAGGCGCTGTTCGAGGAGCGATCCCGCCTGCTGGCCGAACTCAACTCGCTCAAGGGCGTCGGCATCGAGGCCATGGAAAACACCAAGGAGCACCCCGGTTATTCGCTCCACATGGCCGAGCACGCCACCGACCTGCAGACGGCCGAGGCCAACCTGGGGGTCCGGACGATCGAAGAAGAGCGCCTCGACGAGGTGGAGGAAGCGCTCAACCGCCTGAAAAACAACGAGAATTATTACGGTCTCTGCCTGGCCTGCGGCAACAAGATCGGCATCCAGCGGCTCATTGCCCGTCCCCACGCCCACCTGTGCCTCGATTGCCGCAAGCGCTACGAAGAGATCCGGGCTCGTCGGGGGTATTAAGGCGCCGGATGCCGACCAGCGATCGCCAGTGCATTCGCCGTGATCGTGATCGAAACATAAGTGGCCGGAAACCGATTACGATCGCGATGACGATATCGATAACGAATAAGGGGAAGGACTGGGGCGGTCAATTCATTTGAAACGGGTTACGATATTCGCAAAACTCCTCGCCGTGGGTGATCCCCGCCGTGCCATCAGCCGGAAGGCGTTTTTCTGGATCGCCATGGCCACGATCCTGCTGGACCAAATGAGCAAAGGGCTGGCCGTGTGGGCCTTGCGGGGCCGCGAGCCCGTGGCGCTTCTTCCCGGATTTTTCCAGCTTTGGTACCGCACCAACACGGGGGCGGCGTTTTCGTTCGCGGAAGGGCGCACGGGTATGCTGGCCGTTTTTTCGGCCGTCATCAGCCTGGCCGTCGTCATTTGGGCCTGGCGCCTACCCCCGTCCGAGCGCGGGTTGCGCCTGCCCTTGGGCCTCATTTTAGGCGGAGCCATCGGCAATTTGATCGACCGTGTGCGGCTGGGCTACGTGATTGATTTCCTTGATGCTTACGTTGTCTGGAAGGGTGAGCATCACTGGCCGACGTTCAACCTGGCGGATTCGGCGGTGTGCGTCGGCATGACCCTGCTGATTCTGGCCAGCTTCTGCTGCGCGAAGGCGGACGAAGGCTCGGTCACGCCGGCGGCGGGTTCCGGTGCGGAATCGGCTTGCCGTAACGAGGCGAGGAAAAAGGGGGCGAGAGGGTTTCGCGGCGACGAAGTGGTCAACACCCCCGGGGCCGGCGGAGCCGACGAGAAATAGCCTGTGGCTGCGATGGATGAATTCCGACCGATGATCGACAGGCCCGATTCCGTGGAACTCCCCCCTGCTCTTCATCCATTTCCTTTTGATACGGACTGCGACGCGCTACAATCATTTCAGTTGATTCCGTCATCCCAACGGGAGGCGATGTCGGCTTGTCTTTCTCGAGGGAACAAATATCGGGCCAACCGTGTCCCATGAATCAGGCCGGGCCGAACGATTCGGCCGGATCGGGACAGGGGGGCGCGGAGCGGGCGGCCGAGGAGGCGCAGGTCGCCCAATGGGTCCGCGCCGCCCAAGAAGGCGACCGCGATGCTCTGGCGCGCATCATCGAGTGTTACCAGGATCGGGTTTGGCGGCGGGCACGCTACCGGATCGGCGACCCCGACGAAGCGTGGGAAGTCACCCAGGACGTGTTTATCATCTGTTTGCGCAAGATCGGGCAGTATCGCGGCGATGCCCCCTTCTGGTTCTGGCTCATGCGGATCGTTGACAATCAGGTGCGCAACCGCCAGGGATGGTGGCGGCGGCGGCGGCGCGCGCAGACGTTTTCACTCGAGGATCTGGGCGGCCAGGCGGGCGACGACGAGAAAACGGCCTTCGATCCGCCCGACAGCGCGCCTTCGCCCCGGCAGGAAGCGGCCGGACGCGAAGCCTTCGCGATCCTGGAAACGAAGATGGGGGAATTGAGCGCCGAGCACCGTGAAATCCTGCTTCTGCGATTTGCCGATGGACTGGCCTACGAGGAGATTGCCGCGACGCTGGACATTTCGTTGGGGACGGTCAAGTCGCGCATCAACCGCGCGCGGGCCGAATTGCGCGAGAAGATGAAGGATTACATTTAGGAACGTTTGGCGATCATAAGGGCATGGCGACGGTGAATTGGGAATTCGATCAACTCCTGGAAGCGGAATTGGACGGACGGCTGGACGAAGCCGGGCGGGAAAGACTCGCCGCTTTGTGCGCGGCCGACCCCGCCCTGGGCGAACGGGCCCGCCAGGAGCGTCGCCTCGCCATCCTGCTCGGCGGCTGCGGACCCAATCACGCCCCGCCCGGGTTAACCCGCGCCGTGCTGGCACGCCTGGAAACGGAGGCGGCACCCGTGCGCCGGCCGTTGTGGCGCGCGCCGGTTTTGCGCTGGGGATTCGGATTGGCCGCGATGGCGCTGGTGACGGTGGAGGCCGCGCTGCTCTGGCGCCAGGGCGCCGAGGAATCCGCCATCCGGAAACGCGAACTCGCGCAATCGATTCAGCCGACGATCTTGGGCATCGAGACGACGGCCGGGACGGGAGCCAAAAGGCCGGCGGCGGCGGGCGAGAGCGGGAAAAACGGCATGGCCGTGGCGAGGGGCGATATTGCGGCCGAAAAGACGGACGAGGCGAATCGGGAGTTCGAACTTGCCCAGGCCGAACCGGCGACCGGACTGTCGGCCTCCGCCGCTCCCGCGGTCAAGGCCAAAGCAGAGCCGCAAAAATCGGTATCCACCGCTCGCACCCGTTCCGTTGGTTCCATTGGCTCCTTGGCCAAAACCATGCCGGCTCCGCAGGCGGGCGCGCCTGAAAGCGCCGCAGGTCGCGTGGATTCCCTTCGCGATCTTCAATTGGCCCTCGCCGAGGAGAAGGCGGTCGCTCCGGCACCGTCTCCCGCGACCATCGCCACTCCGGTGGTTTCCGCCGCCGCATCGCGGACCGCCCCGGCCGGTGCAAGTTACTCGGCCAAGGGCGTTTTTACGGGGGTACGGGCGCAGGACGGAACCGCCGCCGGCGGTCGTCAGGCCGGATTGGCGGCGGAACCCGCCGCGACGGTTCCGGCAGCGGCGAGCGCGGCCCCGGCGGCTTTGGCGGCCGGTCAACCCGTTCTCGGCGCACCGATGCCGTCGGCCGCCCTGCCCGCCGCGTCGGCGTCGGCGACACCAAGCGTCAGTCCGGTCGAGGCGGGCAACGCCCCCGGTGGCGTACCCGGCGGCGAGCGGATGGTGGCGATGCGGATCCACCTGGGCGGAGCGCCCGGCTCGGTGGCGCTCGAGGAGGCGGGATACGCCGCCCACATCCAGGAAAAAACCGTCGGGGCGGGCGGGCCGGCATCTCTTAACGCGTATGGCGTCAAGTCGCTCACTTCCCCGGTGGGCGTGCCGGCGGGGCGCGCGCCCGCGGTACCGGCGACCCGGCGAGGCGAAATGGTTAACCGGCTTCTGACGCCGGGCGAAGGGCTGCGAATCCAGACCGAGCCGTCGACGCCGTCGCAGGATCGTGGCGCGGCGCAACGACCGGTTACCGAGCGCCAGGTCGAGTCGGCGGTGGCCCAGGCCGGGGGTCGGATTCTGAGCACCGCTCCCGTTCCGGGCGGCAAGGGTCTGTGGCGCGTGCGCTGCGCGATGACGGAGAGCCAACTTCGGGACTTCCTTGGCCGTCTGGAACGGCTGGGTATTGCCCCGGCGGCGGGCGCGACTGCTCCGGCGGACGCGGGCGCCCCGAAGGGGACGGCCAAGGCGCTTCCGGCGCCGCCCCAGGGCGCTTTTTACCAGGTGACGGCCGGCCGCGGCCTGCTGACGGGCACGGCCGCGCCGCCGGCCGGTGTGGAGCGTGAACGCGCGCCGCTCGCCCAAGCCGGGCCACCGGCGCGCGGCGGGACGATCGAGGTTCGCCTCGAGATCGAATAATCCTTAAAGATTCCCCCCGATTGAGACGATGGGTGACATGAGGGAGCAACTCAGCCCGCCCGGCGACGGGTGCGTTGCGCTGCGGGGCCGCCCCAGACCTCGCGCCCGGCGCCCGGCGTGGTTTGCATATTGTTTTCACAGGATGACTCCAACGCAATGGATCTTGCATCGATCATCGGTCTGGTCTTGAGTTTCGGTTTGATCCTGTGGGGCAATACCCTCGAAGGCGGGGGGGCGCCCGCGTCCGAATCGCTGAGCAAGCTGCTCCAGGAGACGGCGGCGATGATCGTGCTGGGGGGCACGGCCGGGGCCTGCGTCCTGCAATTTCCGCTGGCGACCTCGATCGCCTCGCTCAAGTCGATCGTTTCGGTGTTCAAACGCAAGAGTCTCAATCCCGAGCTGACCATCGCCCAGATCGTCGAGTTTGCCAAGCGGGCGCGCCGCGAGGGCATCCTGGCGCTGGAGAAGGAAATCAGCAATCTTGACGATCCGTTTTTCTCGAAGGCTCTGCGCATGGCCGTCGACGGGCTCGAGCCCAAGCAACTCATCGAGACGATGGAAACCGAACTGGCCACGTTCGAGGAGGAGCAGGAGGGGGCCGTCAAGTTCTGGGAGGCGGCCGGCGGTTATGCCCCGACGGTCGGCATTCTGGGGGCCGTGCTCGGGCTCATTCACGTGATGAGCAACCTGTCGGACCCGGCCAAGCTGGGCGGGGGTATCGCGGTGGCGTTCGTGGCGACGGTTTACGGCGTCGGCTCGGCCAACCTGATCTTCCTGCCGTTTTCGAACAAATTGCGTTACTCGACCAAAGAGAAGCTCAGGTTGCGCGAGATCATGCTCAAAGGGGTGCTCCTCATCCAGGAGGGGATCAACCACAGCATCATTGAAGAACAGCTCAAGAGTTACCTGAGCCTCAAGCAAAAGGCCCGCTACGAAACCAAGGGCGCCGCGTAAAGCGCCGCCGGGCAAGTGAGCGCCATGGCCCGCAGGAAAAAACCCGCCGAACACGTCAACCACGAACGGTGGCTGGTCAGCTACGCGGATTTCATCACGCTGCTGTTCGCCACCTTCACGATGCTGTTCGCCATCAGCAACGCCGACAAGGAGAAGTGGGCCAAGGCGGCCAAGTCGCTGACGACGGCGTTCGAAGAAGGTCCGTCGGCCGTGATGGCGCCGCACGTGGCGGTCGAAGCCGACGCCAATCCCAATGGATCGGTCATCTTCACCATCTTCCCCAATCCGGGGGCCGGGCCCAAGGCGGGCAAGGGGGCCGGCGGCGACGGGACGGAACTCGAAAGCCCCTTGGACGGATTCGCCATCTTCAAGAAGAATGGGCCTGAAGGCGAACCCGAGAGCAAACGGACCGCCGACGGCCGGGCGGCCTCGGTCAAGCCGACCCCACCCCCCTTGCCGACCCCCGCGCCCACGCCCACGCCGCCGGGAGGCTCGAGCCTGGGCCAATCCGAAGGCCAGGGCAACGAAGCCCTGGCGGCCGAAATCAAGGAATTGCTCGACACGGCGGGCCTGCAAGGCAAGGTCGAGGTTCGCCAGGAGAAGCGGGGGATGGTCATCAGCCTGGGCGAGGCGGCGTTTTTCCCCCCCGGCGAGGCCGACGTGCTGCCGCAATCGCATTACCAGCTTGACAAAATCATCAACGCCCTGCGCAACCGGTCGTTTCAAATCCGCATCGAAGGCCATACCGACGACACGCCGGTCACGTCGGGCAAATTCCGCAGCAACAGCGAATTGTCGGCCATGCGAGCCACGCGGATCATGGATTTCATGATCCAGCAATATCACTTCCCCCCCGAGAACCTGAGCGCCGCCGGATACGGCGAATGGCGCCCGATCGCCGACAACTCCACGCCCGACGGCAAGCAGAAAAACCGGCGGGTGGACATCGTCATCCTCAACGACGCCGCGAAATCCAGGGAACCGGGATGACGATGGATTGATAATGATTTATAAATTATTAATTATTAATTGTAAATTATAATACACAGTATGCGAAATGCGAAATGTCATACGCGTGAGGCCGCCGGGATTGCGTCCCCATGAATTTCGCGTTTTGCGTTTTTGAATCCGCGTTCTTCGGGTCTTGCGCCGGAAGCCTCGCATCGCGTTGATAATCCTTGCAATGGCGCGGATGGCTACGCATCATTGACACAAATGTGCCCGGCCAATCGACGGCAGCGTATGAATTCGTCCGGCGGAAGAAACAACCATGTACCTCCAGTTTTATGGCTTCAAAGAAGCCCCCTTCAACCTGACTCCCGACTCCAAGTTTCTCTTTCTGAGTCACCGCCACCAGGAGGCGCTGGCGGCGCTGTTGTTCGGCGTCCAGGAACGCAAGGGGTTCATCTGCCTGACCGGCGAAATCGGCTGCGGCAAGACGACCCTTTGCCGCGCCCTGCTGGCCCAGCTCGATCCCGAGCAGGTGAAGACGGCCGTTGTGCTCAACTCCTACCTGACGGACCTGGAACTGCTCAAAACGATCAACGAGGGATTTGGACTGCCGGCCGATTCGGATTCCAAGAAGGTGCTGCTCGACGTTCTCAACGAATACCTGGTCGACGAATTTTCCCAGGGGCACAACGTCGTGTTGATTATCGACGAGGCCCAGAACCTGCGGCCCGAGACGCTCGAACAGATCCGGATGATCAGCAACCTGGAGACCGAGACGGCCAAGTTGCTGCAGATCATCCTCGTCGGCCAGCCCGAGTTGCGCCGGACCCTGTCGCTGCCCGAACTCGAGCAACTCAACCAGCGCATCACGGTGCGCTATCACATCACGGCGCTCGACGAGAAGGAGATTCCGGACTACATCAAGCACCGCTTGTCGGTGGCCGAACCGCAGGTCGAGGTTAATTTCGCGCCGCTGTCGTATAAACTCATCTTCCACTTTTCGCGCGGGGTGCCGCGGCGCATCAACGTCATCTGCGACCGCTGCCTGTTGGTCGGTTATATACAGGGCACCTTCGAGATCGATGACAAGATCGTCCACCGGGCCGTCAACGAGGTGCGCGGCGAAAACCAGGCCATCGCGGGGCCAACGGGCGGCGGCTCGGGTTCGCTTGCCGGACCGCTGCTGCCGGCTCCCAACCGGGCCCTGTGGGTGCTGATGCGCCTGGGACTCGCGGTGCTGGCCGTGATAATCATCACGTCGGGCGTCTATTTCGGCATCTGGCTGGCCGGCCGCCAGGGGGAGGCGCCCGCCGTGCGCACCGCGGCGGCCCCGGCGGCGACGCCGATCGCCTTCCCGACCGGGGAGGGCGAGATCATCGAGAACGCGCCGGCGCCGGGCTCTTCTCCGACGCCGGCCTTCACCCCCGCGCCGTCGCCCACGCCGGCGGCGACGGCGACGCCCAGCCCATCACCCACCCCATACCTTTTCGAGAACTGGCAGAACGACGCCGATGGCGTGCTGCGCGTCCGCGTGGCCGAGTTGTGCGAACCGGCGGCTTACGTCATGATCCTGCAATTGTGGGACGTGCCGGTCGACCTATCGGTCTTCAAGAGCGCCACGCCCGAGCAGGTGGCCAAATACGATCTGTCCGCGATGGTGGAACAGATCAATTTCCGCACGATCAATGCCGATAAGCTGAATGATGCCCTGAGCCTGGACCTGCCGGTGTTGGTTCGGCTCGACGGCCG
Source organism: bacterium (assembly GCA_023480605.1). Taxonomy (GTDB): domain Bacteria; phylum Sumerlaeota; class Sumerlaeia; order MVZB01; family MVZB01; genus JAMCWS01. The sequence continues at coordinate 493 of JAMCWS010000078.1, read as the reverse complement.
CGCCGAGGGATTGGGTTCCTGCAGCGTCATCGATTCGATGCGCGGCGAAGTGTTCGAGATGCTCGATCCGACACACGGCAAGAAGATGGTCCGGCGCCAGGACATCGAATCGCATGTGTTGGGTTGCGTGGTGCTTTACCGCGACCAGGAGAATCTGACCGGCCTCGTTCAGGGTGAAAAGAGCGAACGGGTGCGCAAGCTTCAGATTTGGCTGGCCGGCCAGGGACTCTACACGGGAACCACCGACGGCCAGTTCGGCGACATGACCCGCGAGGCCATCGAGAAGTTTCAGACGCGCCTGGGCCTGCCGGCGACGGGGGCGGTTGACCCGATGACGGCCGCGCAACTCGACATCAGCATGAATCCGCGCCGCCCAAGGTTATATTCATGAGCATACTTTCCGATGCCATCGCCCGACGTCGTCCACTCCGGCGCGCCACCGATCTCCTGCTGGCCCGGGTGGGCGACCTCAAGGTTCTCGGCATCGGCCGGC
>JAMCWS010000016.1 GCA_023480605.1 bacterium | reverse complement strand
CCGTGGTTGGCCAGAGCGTGGCCGGCGGCGGCAATGCGGGTTACGGCGGCGCGCTTCTCCGGTCGCTCCAGGTCGCGACCGACGATAAAAAAAGTGGCTCGCGCACCGGCCTCGTCGAAAAGGGCCTATTACAACAACCCTTACGGATTCATGGCCGCCAGTCGCGTGAGCGTCGCCGTCTTCGGGTTGGCTTACCTGGCGGTGGCGGTCTGGCTGCGGCGGCGGCGGGCGGCCTGGCCGCGCGCGCTCGAAACGGCCATCCTGCTGGTGCCGCTCGTTTCGCCCCTGCTCGAATACAATCACTTCTTGTGGGTGATGCCGGCTTTCGTGCTGCAACTGGCGCGCTGGGCCGCGGGGAAAATGCGGCCGGCCATCGCCGCCGGCCTGCTGACGGGTTGGTTCAGCCTGCTGTATCTGGCGTATAATGTTCAGCAATACGGTTTCGGCCTTTTCGGCCTCTGGATCCAGGCCGCGCCCATGCTGGGCTACGGACTGGTTGTTTTTTTCACCTTGCTGGAGCACCATGGGGATTCGGCGCGGGGAGATGAGGAGATATGAGGGAGATGAGAGGATGATCGCCGATGGCCGAACGTGATGAATCGTCCAATGGTCTCTCGGGCGACTGCTGGCTGTGGCGTTGCGGCGGGCGCCAGTTCGACCTGGCGCGCCGCGTGCTGGTAATGGGGATCGTCAACGTGACGCCCGACTCGTTCAGCGACGGCGGCCGATTCGCCGGCGTCGAGCCGGCCGTGGCGCACGGGCGGCAACTGGCCGCCGAGGGGGCCGACATCCTCGACGTGGGCGGCGAATCAACCCGCCCCGGCGCGGCGCCGGTCAGTGTGGAAGAAGAACTGGCGCGGGTGATCCCCGTCATCGAGCGGCTGCGCGCTGCGGCCGTGGGCGTGCCCATCTCGATCGACACGATGAAAGCCGAAGTGGCCCGGCGCGCCGTCGCGGCGGGGGCGGCGATCATCAACGACATCGCGGCCCTGCGCGCCGATCCGGCGATGGCCGAGGTCGCCGCGCAGAGCGGGGTCGGCCTGGTGCTGATGCACATGCAGGGCGAGCCGCGCACGATGCAGGCCGCCCCCCATTACGACGATGTGGTCGGCGAAATCCGCGCGTTTCTGCAAGAACGCCTGGCCGCGGCCGTCGCGGCCGGAATCGATCGGCGCGCCGTCGTGCTGGACCCGGGCATCGGCTTCGGCAAAACAATCCAGCACAACCTGGAGATTTTCCGCCGCATGGCGGAACTGGCGGCCCTGCCCCGGCCATTGTTGATCGGCCCCTCGCGCAAGGCCTTCATCGGCAAACTGCTGGATCTGCCGGTGGACCAGCGGGTCGAGGGCACGGCGGCGGCCGTCGCGGCGGCGATCGCGGCCGGGGTGCGTGTGGTGCGCGTGCATGACGTGCGCGAAATGACGCGCGTGGTCAAAGTGGCCGCCGCCCTGGCGCCGTGGAACACCGGGCCATGAGACGCCACAACCGGGCCCAGAACAATCGGTGCGGACTATTGGACGGCCATATGGGTAAGTATACAAGGGGACATGGAGACAAAGGGAGACGTGGAGACGCGAGTGGCCGGCCGGTGATGGGTGGAAGCGGAGATAATTACATAGCCAAGCGGCGCCGTCTCCCCGTCTCCTTATGTCTCCTCGTCCCCCTGAATTTGTTCACGTTTTGTGTCCTTGCGTGTGATTTCGCGGTTAAATTACCCCCGAGGTTATCGTGAGCAGCATGAAAATCATCGCCACCATCGTCGGGGCGCGGCCCCAGTTCATCAAGTGCGCGCTGCTCAGCCGCGCGTTGCGCGAGGGGGGATTCGCCGAGCGCCTCATCCACACCGGCCAGCATTACGCCCCCGAGCTTTCCGACGTCTTCTTTGCCGAACTTGGCATCCCCCAGCCGGACGCCAACCTTGAGGTCGGTTCCGACACGCACGGGCGCCAGACCGGCCGGATGATGATCGCGCTCGAGGAGGAGTTCGAGCGCCACCGGCCCGACGCCGCTTTTGTTTTCGGCGACACGAACTCCACGCTGGCCGGGGCGCTGACGGCGGTGAAGATGGGCATTCCGCTCATTCACGTTGAGGCCGGCATGCGCAGCCGCGACCGCTCGATGCCCGAGGAACACAACCGCATCGTCGCCGATCACGTCGCCGACGTGCTCTTCTGCCACAACGCGGCGGCCGCCGAGCGCCTGGAGGACGAAGCCGTTGCGGGCGATATTGTCGTCTGCGGCGATCTGATGCGTGAAACGCTCTCCCACTTCCTGCCGCGCGCGCTGGGAGCCTCGTCTTATCCGGCGCGGCTGGGCCTGGCGCCCGGCGCTTACGGCGTGCTGACGGTGCACCGGCCCGTCAACGCCGACGACTCGGCCGCCCTGGCCGAAATCCTGCACGGGGCCGCCGGCCTGGGCCGCCCCGTTATCTTTCCCGCGCACCCGCGCGTGCAACGCCACCTCGCGGGCCTGGCCGAAGCCGGCGCCGCCAAGGGGGTGCGTCTGGTCGAGCCTCTGGGCTACCTCGACATGCTCGCCCTTACCGCGCGCGCCGCTGTCGTGCTGACCGATTCAGGGGGACTCCAGAAAGAGGCCACATTCCTCGGGATTCCGTGCGTGACCTTGCGCTCGACCACCGAATGGACCGAGACGATCGACCTGGGGCTCAACCGTCTGGCCGGCGACCGGCCTGCGGCCGAACGGATCGTCGCCGAGGCCGAACGCGTCATCCGCCTGCGGGCGGGATGGGATGCGCGCAAGCTGGACGATTTTCGCGGCCGGCGACTGGAAAAACATTTCGGGCCGCTCAACGTTTCGAGCATAATCACCCAGACATTGACGGAGTTTCTGGAAGGATAGCGGTATGAAGGACAGCGAACCGGTCGGGGTGGCCATCGTCGGACTGGGCAACTGGGGGCGCAACCACGTGCGCACGCTCATGAACCTTAAGGAATGCCGGGTTCGGTGGATCCACGACATATCACCCCAGGCCGTCGAAGCCCAGTTGGCGCTCTACCCCAGCCTGGCGGCGACAGATTCGCTGGGGCTGATCCTGAACGACCCGGAGGTGCGGGCGGTCGTCATCGCGTCGTCGGCCCGGTCGCACTACGAAATCGCCCGCGCGGCGCTGCTGGCCGGCAAGGATGTTTTCATCGAGAAACCAATGACCCTGCGCCTGACCGAGGCCGAAGAGATCTGCCGCCTGGCGCGCGAGGGGGGCCGCCAGGACGGCGCCCGCCAGGACGGCGCCCGCATCGTTCAGGTCGGTCACCTGTTCCTCCACCATCCCTCGGTGCAATACGTCAAGAAGCTCATCGAGGCGGGCGAACTGGGCGAGGTTTATTACATCTACAGCCAGCGCCTCAATCTGGGCGTGGTGCGCAACGACGAAAACAGCCTCTGGAGCCTGGCCCCTCACGACATTTCGCTGACCGACTACCTCCTGGGCGGCGAGCCCGAGAGCCTTAAGGCCACCGGCGGCTGCTACCTCCAGACCGGGATCGAGGACGTCATTTTCCTCACCCTGACCTACCCCGGCGGGCGGCTGGCTCACATTCATGTCTCGTGGCTCGACCCGCACAAGATCCGCCGGCTGACGATCGTGGGCTCGCGGAAGATGGTCGTCTTCGACGACATGGAAACGACCGAGAAGATCCGCATCTACGACAAGGGTATTTCGCGGCTCAATTACGAAAATTACGGCGAGTCGCTGTCGATCCGCACGGGCGACATCCACATCCCCAGCGTGCCCAACACCGAGCCGCTTAAGCTCCAGATGCAGCATTTCATCGCCTGCGTGCGCGAACGCCGCCGTCCGCTGGTCGGGGCCGAGGAAGGGATGGCCGTCGTCCGCACCCTGACCCTGGCCGGCTGCGAATTGGGCGGCATGGGCGCGACCGGGCATGCCGGGATCTGATATTTGGAACGCCGATGCCTGAAGCGGCCAAATCGCAGCCAAATGCCGGAAATCCCGTATGGAGTTCAAGCTTCAGTTTGATATCGAAAAGCATCGATACGCCAAGAACCGCAAAGAACACGCGAAGGGCCGCCAAGAAGGTCAGTAATGCTTAGGGCCTGTTAACACTATAAAGCCTGCATTTTCAGAGACCTGCAAGTAATCGAAAGTTGAGTTCCGCCAGGGACGGATGCCTTCAGCCCGCCATGTCAATGGCGGGATCCGGGAAAACGGCGAAAACCGAGTCCCGCAAGGGACGGTTGCGATGAGATATTGGTTTTTATCCAACTCTAGTGTTAACAGACCCTAATCATCCGGAGTTCCCTGAAAAACCGTTGTGCCAGAACAGGAAATGATAGGTTGGTAGTATCGAGGGCACTGAGAGGAAATATCGCCGAAAGCCGGATCACGGCTTCGCGTCGATCGCGCCGATATTGCCCAGGTAGCGCATATCGACAATCGATTTCTGCTGAAAAGGAATCCGGCGAATAGCAGCGCGCATCCATGCACGGCGCCGTGAACACTTCAATGAACCGATCACCAATGGCTTCGATTTGGCCGGTTTCTCTTAGCGTCTTTGCGGATAAAAGCTTGAATGCTTATGGCGGTGCGGGCGATTTCCGATTACCCCCGCCGCCGGCAAAGCTCAGGTCGCCCGCCTCCGGGGCCGGCTATTCGAAGAGCTCCCAGTGGCGGGCGGCGTTGACGACGAACGGTATTCCCTCGCCGGCCAGGCCTACCTCGGCGACGTGTTCGTCGGAGTCGTTGCTGGTGATGAAAATATACGCCGACTTCGGCCCCAGGCTCAGCGGCTCGAATGCAACCCAGAGGTCGCGTACCTGGCCCGGATCGAGGGGGGTCGTAAGAGGATCGTTGGTGATTTTGAAATCCCCGGAATTTTCGCCCAGGATGATGTAATAAAGGCCCGTCAGCGGCGCCTGTCCTTCGTTGCGGATGGTGACGACGCGCTCGACCGTCGGGCCGTGGCCGACGTAATAGACGCCGAAATCCAGCCAGGGAGGGCCGACCAGCACCGATAACTCGGGTTGTAATTGCGCTTCCCAGGCGCCGATGTCATATTCCGCGCCGCTGGCTTCGGCCCCCGCGCCGGGAACGTCGACCGGGCGCGGATTGCCGGCGATGTCGGTGGCGGGCGCCCCGCCGGCGTCCCCCATGTCGATCGCCGCCGAGCCATACCCCGGGCGATAGTCCGACAGCCGGTAGCGGTCGCCCTTGACGACCCAGCCTGTCTGGTCGCCGGCCACTTCGATGGTGGTAAGGGTGTTGGACGTGATGAGCGCCTCGCGCGGCCCGTTGACGTCGGGATTAACGAGATGGTGGACGAGGCTGCCCGGCGTGAAGCGGCCCAGCGCGTCGGTGTAGGTGGTGCGCCGGGTCAGGGGGCTGTAAACCGGGGTCTCCGTCCAGACCCCTTCTCGATCCTGGACAAAGGCCGGATCGCCGCTGACCGTGCCGGCGGCCCGGGGAACCCCCGCGTCGATCGCGGCCGCGCCGGTGTAGGAGCGCGTGCCCGCGGCCAGATAGTCGCCTTCGGGATTGGCGTAGAACAGACAGGCGGTTGCCGTCGTCAGTTCATCGGCGTCGGACTCGTAGACGGCGTGGTTGGAGTTGCGGGCGAAGATCGTGTTGGTCATTTGCGCGGCCGAGCGTTCGCTCAGGTAGACGCCCCCTCCCTCCAGCGCGCCGGTGTTGGAGTTGACGGTGCAGTTGCGCAGGGCGGCCAGCGAGGAGCCGAAGCAGGCCACCGCTCCGCCCAGTCCGCCGACGTTGCCGCTCAGAAGGCAGTTGGTCAGGGACACGTCGGCCGAAGCGGCGCAGTAGAGCGCCCCGCCGTGGCCCGTGGCGCGGTTGCCGCTCAGGATGGACTTCTCGATGACGGGGCTGGCGTCGGCTTCGCACATCACGGCGCCGCCGTGCAGGTCCGATTCGTTGCCGCTCAGGAGCGAACCCGCCAGCGAGCCGGCGGAATTGAAGTAATATATGGCGCCGCCGTAGTAATCGGCCAGGTTGCCGGTGAAAACGCCGCCCGTGATCGAGGGCGACGAGAAAAACACGCAAAGTCCCGCCCCATATCCGGCGGAATTGTTGGCGACGGTGCAGCCGGTCATCGTCAGGTTGGAGTAGAAACCGCAAAGGCCGCCGCCGTAAACGATCGTCCGGTTGCCGCGGATTTGGCAATCGGTGAAAGTGGGTTCGGAGTAACTAAGGTAAACACCCCCGCCCAGGTCGGCCGATATATTGCCGCTGATCGTGCATCCCTCGAAGGTGACGGTGGAGAATGCGTCGATCATGATCCCCCCGCCGTTTTTAACGGCATAGTTGCCGATGATCGAGCAGTTGGAAACGACGCACGTTCTGCCCGAACCGACGCAATAGATCCCCCCGCCGTTGCCGGAGTCGCCCGAGCCGGTGGCCTTGCCCCCTTGGATGACGAATCCGTCGAGGGTCGTGGCCAGCAGGTTGCGCATCTCGACGACATGCGTGGCGGCCTTGCCGCCGACGGCCTTGCCCCCGTCGATGACGGTGCGGTCGGCCGCGTCGCCGGTGCGCTCGTCGAGTAGCTGCTCGCCCCCCCGGAATCCGCCGTAGAGCGAGACGGTGGTGCGCATGACAATCGCTTCGGAATAACGGCCCTTGGTCACCCAGATCTGATCGCCGGGCGCCGCCGTGTCGATGGAGGCCTGAATGGTCCGCTTCGCCGTGGTCCAGGTCAGTCCGTCGTTCGTGTCGAGGCCGGCCGTGGCATCGACGTAACGGATGGCGGCGGCGGCGGGCCGGGCGGCCAGAAGCGCCAAGGCCGCCAGGCAGGCGATGATCGGTGCGGATTTCATGAAAAGCACGTCGTGCGAGTCCTTCCCCTAAAACCGCGAAAACGGCCCCGCCACCGCGGATTGGCGGCCTGCTCCCCGGCGTTGGCCAAGTCATTTGCCCTAAGTATATGAACCGGCCCGAGGGATGTCCACCGGCAAAGCCCGGGCATGCCGAGGGGAGATTCACCCCGCGATATCGCGGACAGTCACGCCATGACAAAAAGATGCCCGGCAGGCGTGAAAACCTGCCGGGCATTCGATCAGGCCCAGGCCGGGTCGCCGCATCATGCGTCAGCCCGTGCCAGGGTCGTTTTGCCGCGGAAGAACTTTACTGGACTTGGCGGCGGCGGGCCGAGCGTGGACGCTGGGCGGGGCGTTCGCCACCCCGGGTGGCGCCTTCGGCGGCCGCTCTGACGGCTTTTTCCGCGCGCGGGCTCTGGTTGTAAATCACAATGATGGCGCGGCGATTCTGCGTCTTGCCTTCCTTGGTGGCATTGGTGGCCACGGGTTGGTAGTGCGAGAAGGTCGCGGCGCTGCAGCGGGCCGGATCGACACTGTCCTTGTCGATCAGGTAACGCAGCACGGCCATGGCGCGGCCGGCGCCCAGATCCCAGTTGTCCTTCCACAGGTTCGCGGACAACTTGATCGGGTCGCTGTCGGTGTGGCCTTCGACCATGATGAACTTGCCGGCGTATTCGCTCTTGAGCCGGGCGGCGGCGTCATCGAGCGCCTTCTTGCCGGCGTCGCTCAGGCGGGCGCTGCCGGGCTTGAACAGCACGTCGGAAAGCAGCGTGATTTCGGTCCGTTTGGTGCGCTCGCGCAGATCGGCCAGCTCTTTCTCGAGGCTCTTAATCCGGTCGTTGGCCGCGGCCAGCTTGCGCTCGCACTCGGCCAGCCTGTTGGCCAGGTCGGCTTTCTCCGCCTCGAGCTGCTTGATTTGGGCATCTTTGTCGGCCAGCATCTGGTCGGTGTTTTTCTTGTCGATCAGGTCGCCGACCAGCGCCCCGGCCGTGGCGCCGGTAACCGCGCCGACAGCGGCGCCTTCACCGGCATTCAGCGTGCCTTCGGCGGCGCCCCAAATCCCGCCGACAGTCGCGCCGACGGCCGCCCCGCCGGCCATCCACTTCTGGGTCGTGGTGCAACCCATGGCGACCGCAAGCGTCAACATTGTTGCGAACATCAAAGTTCGTTTTACCATCTCTCATCCACCTCCTGCGCCTTTCAAGTATGGGTGAAACGGTTGTACTCTCGGGGATAGCCCCGCATGGGACGCATAATCCCCCCGTGTCGCCTCGCATCAACCCGTTGATCTGCGCGTGTGCGCGCCTCAACAAGACCGACCGATTCAATCAACCTTTCGTTACCATCGAATTATGGCTAACGAACGTCATCCCCCAAACCACAATAATTCAATTTTATTACCTCTCCCTGAAAATGCAAGTTTTTTTCTGTCAACCATACTAAATCCCCCCGCTGCGGCGGCAATTGAAGAGCCTCCGGGACTCCGCCGGCCGC
>JAMCWS010000062.1 GCA_023480605.1 bacterium | reverse complement strand
TACATAACTCAAAGTGCCGCCGCTGAGCGCCGCCCGCGGCCAGCGTTTTTCAACCCACAGGTTGATCGCGGCGATCGCCAGGATTGCGAACGTTACATGGTAAAAAAGTGAAATCGCCGTCGGGTAACCCGAATCGAGCACCAGTTCGGCCTGGATTACCCAGAGGGCCAGCGGCGGCATCAGCGCGCACGCGATCGCCACCGCGCGCACCGTCACGGGCCGGAAGCTGCCGGCCGCGGCCGGAACGAGCCCGGCGGGCGGCCCCGGTCTGACGCCGGTCGCCCGGGCGCCGTTTGGCTTGTCGGGGCGGGTTGCGATATCCATGGCGCTTGCGGGCCGGCTTCCCTCGGCGGTGAAATCAAAAACAGAACGCGTTTCGTTTGGTCCTGTTGGTTTGCCGGCAATCCCCGGCCGGAGACGAAAGGCCACGAAGTCGCCGCCGCGCTGCCGCCCGGGCACGGGGCGACCGGGGCGTCTCATTCCCACTCGATCGTCGCCGGCGGCTTGCTGGAAACGTCGTAAACCACCCGGTTGATGCCCCGGATTTCGTTGATGATCCGGTTGCTGATGCGGGCGAGAACGGGCGCCGGCATGTCGTACCAGTCGGCCGTCATGCCGTCGGTGCTGGTGACGGCGCGCAGCGCGACCACCGAGTCGTACGTGCGCTCGTCGCCCATCACACCCACCGACTTGACCGGCAACAGGACGCAGAAGGCTTGCCAGATCTTTTCATAATGGCCCGAGGCGCGCAGTTCCTCGAGGTAGATTTTATCGGCCGCGCGCAACAGGGCCAGCCGGCGGGGGGTCACCTCGCCCAGGATGCGAACCGCCAGGCCGGGTCCGGGAAACGGATGGCGCCAGAGCATTTCGTGCGGGATACCCAGTTCGCGTCCCACCGCCCGCACCTCGTCTTTGAACAACTCCTTCAGCGGTTCGATGACACGCCCCTGTTGAATAAGGCTCTGGATTTCGGGGACGCGGTTGTGGTGGGTTTTGATCGTGGCCGAGGGTCCGCGCGTCGACACCGATTCGATCACATCGGGATAGAGCGTGCCCTGGGCGAGGAACTCGTCGCCGCGGAATTCGCGGAAGAAAACCTCGACGAACAAGCGGCCAATGATCCGTCGCTTGCGCTCGGGACCGCTGACCCCTTTGAGCGCCGACAGGAAAATCCGGCCGGCCTTGACGTGCTTGATATGGATGCCCAGGTGAACGCGGAAACGTTGGATGACCTTCTCGCTTTCGCCGGCGCGCATCAGGCCGTGGTCGACGTAAACGGGCTTCAGGCGCCGGCCGATGGCGCGATGCAGAAGCACGGCGAGCACCGTCGAATCGACCCCGCCCGACACGCCGCAGATCACCTCGCGCTGGCCGACCTGGCGGCGCAGCCCCTCGATGGTCTCTTCGACGAAACGGCCCATCTTCCAGTTGGCGTCGGCGCCGCAGATCCCCAACACGAAATTGGCCAGGATCTGCTCGCCCAGCGGCGTGTGGTGCACTTCGGGGTGAAATTGAACGCCCCAGATGCGCCGTTCGGGGTCGCTGGCCGCCGCGAACTCGCAGTCCTGGCTGGCCGCCAAGATCGCGAATCCGTCGGGCAGTGCCGTCACGCGGTCGCCGTGGCTCATCCAGACCTGGGTTTCGGCATCGATCCCCTTGAACAACGGATCTTCCCCAAGGATGCGGATCGTCGCCCGACCGTATTCGCGCACCGTGCCCCTCTCGACCTGGCCCCCCAGGCGCCGCGCCAGCGACTGGAGGCCGTAGCAGATGCCCAGCACCGGCACGCCGAGTTCGAGTAGCTTGGCGTTAAGCCGTGGGGCGCCGGGCGCATAGGTCGAGGCCGGTCCCCCCGAGAGGATGATGCCCTCGGGCGCACGCCGGCGCGCGTCGGCCAGGGGCAGATCGAACGGCACGATCTCGCTCACGATGTTGAGTTGGCGAACCTTGCGGGCGATCAGTTGGGTGTATTGCGACCCGAAATCGAAAATCAGGATCATCGGCCTCTCCAGACTCGAACGGCCGCCCCCGGCGCATCCTTTGCCGTAACCGTGGCGGAGCAAGGTAAAATAACCCAGCGCCCGGCGGCGGTCAATATCTACCTGTTTTAAGGCGCCTGCGCCTTCACTCGCCACCGTGCTCGTGCTCGTATTCGATATGTATCCGTACGGTTTCGACCACGGTTACGATCACGATCACGAAATGGGAATCCTGATCATCCGAAATTTTCCATGCAATCGCGAGATGCAACCTTCCTTCATGCGCGCATCCTGGTTTGGTCGGCTAAAGATGACGATGATTCATGGTTAATCGGCCTTCGCGTCGGCCCTTTGAGTTATGTATCTGTCGTGACGGATGAGGGTCAACGTATACGGAACCGACACGGAGGACGACTCTCCGGGTAAACAGACCGACCGTCTTCACCCACTCACTGAAGATTCATTCTTCCTTGAGTCAAAATCCATGGGAGCGATTGACAACTGTGCCGGATTCAGTCACTATGTAGGACTGAACGGGGATTTATCAGCCGATACGAACGGCGGCGCCGCCACACAGGGGGATATGACGGTTCGTCCGCGCCTGGCCGCCTATCGGCCATGACGGGTGATTGTAATCCGGAACTCGCGGGGGAGGACCATGCCTTTGGTCGATCCTCGCGTACCGTACCGGTTGCGAATCATGCCATGAGCATCCCGGAACGCGGAAACACCGTGGGGGCGTTCATCATATCAAAAGGAGGCAAACAGCAGGTCAGGAACCGCACGCACGCCACTCCCTTATACAACGAATCATATACGGCGAATGGTATACGCCGGAGTCGGGGTGGCGATGAGCTGGTAAAGCATTACGTTGAAAAAGACGGATGGGTGTGTGGATCAGGATCATGATCACGAGACCGCATCATTCGTCATTCAATCGTGATGGCATACACGGTGAAACATTCCGCACGATCAATGAATAATCGACAGGGAGGATATGACAATGAGCCAGATATGCCGACTCGGTTTCTTCGTCGTCATGGGATTCATCGGCGCGCAACTATCGGCGGCGGCGCCCACGGTTGTGACCGACACCGATCCGTTGATGATCCAACTCGGCCGGCTTATCTTTTTCGACACGAATCTGTCAATGCCCAACGGCCAGTCTTGCGCCACATGTCATCGACCCGAGGCCGCCTTTACCGATCCCAATGGCGATCCCGTTTCCAAAGGCGTGCTTCCCAGGCGCCGCGGCAATCGAAACTCCCCTTCGGTCGCCTATGCGGCCTACAGTCCGCCGATTCATTTCGATCCCACGGTGCGGCCAGGGGTCATGGAAGGGATGTACGTGGGCGGCCTGTTCTGGGACGGCCGGGCGGATACGCTCGTCGACCAGGCCAAGGCGCCTTTCCTCAATCCGCTCGAAATGCACAATCCCAACAAGGTTAATGTCGTTAATGGAATCCGCCGTTCCCGTTACGCTCGTCTGTTCATTCGCGTTTTCGGCATCGGCGCTTTCCTCAACACCAACAGGGCGTATGATTGCGCGGCCCAGGCGATCGCCGCCTATGAACGATCGGCCGAAGTCTGTCAGTTCAGTTCCAAGTATGATGATTACCTGGCGGGCGCCGCGCAACTGACCGAACAAGAAGCGCGCGGGCTGGCGTTATTCACGGGCACCGGCATGGGGGGCGCCAAATGCGTCAACTGCCATGCCATGCAGGGCGGGCCGGACGGCCGGCCGCTCTTCACCAATTTCGGTTACCAGAATATCGGAGTTCCCCGCAATCCGGAGAATCCATTCTATGACTTGTCGCGGTCGCTCAATCCCGCCGGCAGGGATTACGTGGACCTGGGACTCGGCGCCATTCTGGACGATCCCAAACAAAACGGGAAATTCAAGATTCCCTCGTTGCGCAACTGCGCGCGGACGGCTCCCTACATGCACAACGGGGTGTTCGCTACCCTTCGTGAGGTGGTTCACTTCGACAACACTCGGGACGTCGCCAATTGGCCGACGCCTGAAGTAGCGGCCAATGTTCACCGGCACATGCCGCCGATGCCGGGCACTTTCGGCCAATTGGGCCTGACCAACCAGCAGGAAGAAGATATCGTGGCATTCCTGCATACGTTGACCGACGGCTATCAGACGGAGTAACTACGGCGTCACGGTATTGCGAGGGACGGAGATGATACGGCGCGCCGAAAAAGTGCCAAGGCTCGACGGACGACGCGACAAAGCCGGCCAACGGCCGCTGACCGGCTTTGTTTGCGATCGCGATGCCGCATGGGGCACGGCTTACTTCAACGCGTAAAGGCCATCCGCGTTTTTCGTCACTTCGGGGATACGCTTGATAAGGCGGATGATCTGAACATATACGGATTTGGCGCTGCGTTTCTTGAAGGCTTTGTCCTTCAATAATTCGTTCTGAATTCCGACGAGTTTCATGGGGCCGGAACCCAGAACCTTCTTGATCGCATCCTTCATCGCTTCGGTTTTCGCCCCGAGGCGGGGCTTGCGGCCGCGCTGGGGTGCAGCGGCTTTGCGGGCGCGGCCGGGCTTCGGGCCTCGCCGGACCGGCTGCTTCGTCGCGGCCAGCGCCTTGTCGAGGTCCGAAACGGCCTGGGTCAGCTTGGCCACGATCGGCCGCAGCGCTTCGGTCACTTCTTTGCGGGCGGCGTCTTTCATCTGTGCGATCAATGCTTCCGCGGAACGGGTTGCTTCTGCCATGCTCTGATCAGTCCTTTCGCATTCAGCTGATATAACATACGTACCTTCGAAACAGATTATTTTAATTGAATGCGTTTATGCAACAGAATTCTGTTACCATGTGCAATTATTTTTTTATTATCATTCATTTATGCCCGCCTTGGACGGTATAGTCAATCCGCGACGAAAGGGAGTTACCTCCCGCGACAGGTAGACGAGCGGCCTGTCATTGGCGATTGGCATGTCGAATAATCCTTCCCGCCGCCGGGTAATCACGATTGCGACGCTTATAGCAATCGATCCGTCAGCAGTATCAACAGTGAAACCGCGTTATGCAGCGCGTGGATGCAGGCCGTCACCCAGATAGCGTTCCATCGCCCCCTCTCGCGCCGCCGGACGAGGAAACTCCATGAAAGAATCAGGGCCATCGGCAATACTACACTGACATAAACCACTCCTTCCGGATATCCGCCGCGATAATGAAGAGCCGCAAACACGACCGCCGGGATCGCGACCAACCGGCCGGTGCGGCGCGTCCAGAATGATGCCATCCACAAAAAGAACCACTGGCAGGCGACCGTCTCGACCAGCGGCATCGCAAACACCGCCAGCAGGACCAGGCTGGCCGGGTCGAGTCGCGTATCGTAAGGCGACATATCCGTCGGGAGCCCCGCCAGCCACTCCCAGATCACCGCGACCAGGAACTTCGGCACAAAGGGCGCAAGGGCCAGTTCGATGATGAAGCGGCGGGTGGTATACGACCGCGTCGAACGGTAATAACGCGCGATCCAGCGAGCGATGAGTCGGTAAACGGGATCGTCGGCAACAGCGGGTAGCGGCATGACGCGAGCCTCACGAACGACGGCGATTAATTCCGTCATTCTTGCATCGCCGCTCGGTTCATTCCAGCCGGTTTTGTTGACCCGCGGCGGGGTCGGCGTCCGGTCCGTCGTAATTGGTACGACCCATGCGTTAAATCTCCATGTTGCGTGTGGAGCGAACCTGCGCGCAAAAGTGTACGTAAACGTGCATTTATTTCCGCCTTGATGTACGATATCGTGCATCAACGGGCAAGGCCCGCGACACCGATGAAGCGAATGGCGCACATGGTTTCTTTTTATCGGACCGGTTTCTGGGCCCTGTTGCTCCTCGTGCTGATCCTCGGCATCCAGTATGTGCGCGGCTGGTATGGACTCGGACTGACCCGCATTTCCAAGGAGCGCGAACTGGAACAGCACCTGGCCGATCTGGGCAACCTCGCCCAGCCGCTCCTGCGCCAGGCTGCCCTGGATCTGACCGACCTGGAGGTCGACACGACCTGGCAGAATGCCGAAAGTTCCGGCGATTGGCTCGGCAGCCGGCCCGACGCCGATCTATATCGCAAAGGCCTGCGCGACGAGGACGTCCAGCCGCTGGTGGAATTCGCCCGGCGCGCGCGGCTGACCAAAGTGGTCCTGCTCGATGCCGGCGGCCGCGTGCTCTACGACACGGGCGATCCCGAGCGTCTTCTGCGGCCATTCGATTTTGCGGCCATCGACCGGGCCGAAATCGCATCGGCCCTGAACGGCCAGTCGCGCGCCCTGCCCTCCTACGAAACGGCCCAGTCGCCTTTCAAGCGTTTTTACGTGCCCATTTGGGAAAGCCCGGGCTGGATCCATCCGGCCCCTGCCGCGAGTCCGGCGGCAGACGCCGGCGGCGACACAAACGGATACCCGGCCGACCGCGTCGTGGCCGTCTTGTGCCTGGTGGCCGGGCGCGGCTATCTCGACCAGATCGCTCTGCTCGAAAAGCAGATGAACCGGGTCAACGGCATCCTGACGGTGCTGATGCTGCTGGTGGCCCTGATCATTTATCGCCTCATGCGGCGTCAGCGGTCGATGGAACTGCAAGCCGTCGAGGCCGATCGCCTGGCCAGCCTGGGCGCGCTGGCGGCCGGTTTCGCTCACGAACTGCGCAATCCGCTTGAAATCATCCGCGCCTTCACCGAAGACCTCGAACGCACCCTTTCGGGCGGCGGGCAAACCGCCGAGGCGTTGGAGGCCTGCCAGGAGATCGTCGAGGAAGTCGACCGCATGAACCGGCTCGTGGGCCGGTTTCTCAGCTACTCGCGCGGCGCCGAAAACGGCTCGGCGGCCGGCCGGGCACGCGTCCTCGACGCGCTGCACTCGGTTACGACGATCCTGCGTCCCTCGGCCGATAAGCGCGCCGTCGCGCTGGCCACCGAACTCGCCGGCAACCCCCGCGGCGAGGAGGCCGCCCGCTGGACCGCCGCTCTGGATGCCGGCGCGCTCAAGCAGGTGCTCATGAACCTGGCGCTTAACGCCATCCAGGCTTCGCCCGAAGGAGGCCGCGTGACGCTGACGGCCGAGGCGCGGCCGCGCGAACTGGAACTGCGCGTGCGCGATGAGGGCCCCGGCATCCCGGCGCGCGACGCGGCCCGCATTTACGAGCCTTTCTTTACGACCCGGCCGGGCGGATCGGGACTCGGACTGGCCGTCAGCCGCCAGATCGCCCTGCGGGCCGGCGGATCGCTTACCCATGAATCCCCCCGCTCCGGCGGCGGGACGTGTTTCGTCTTGCGCTTGCCGCGCGCCGCCGACGCGCCGGATGGGCCGGCCGCTTTCCGCGGCGCCGCCCTCCCCGCCGCCGCGGCCGGCGCGGGAGTCGAGCGCGGCCGTGCGCAAACCGACCGAACGCCCGCAACATCAAAGGATTAAGGCCGCCATGGTTCCATCACTGCACGTCATGATCCTCGACGACGAACCGAAAATGGGTAAAATCCTGGCCCGCGTGCTGGCCCGCGAAGGCCACCGGGCCGACGCCCACACCCGCCCCGAGGCCTTGCTGGCCGCGCTCGAGCGCGACGCCGCCGATCTGCTCATCACCGACCTGAAAATGCCCGGCATGGACGGCCTGCAGGTCATGGACGAAGCCCGGCGCCGCGTGCCCGGCCTCGACGTCATCATGATGACGGCCTACGCGACGGCCGAAACCGCCGTCCGGGCCATGAAGGAGGGCGCTTTCGACTACCTGATCAAGCCCTTTCCCAACGAAGAGCTGATCATGGTCGTGGCACGCGTGGCCGAAACCCGCGCCCTGCGCGAGGAGAATCGCCTTCTTCGCAAGACGCTCACGGGCGATTTCCAGCCCGAAAACATCGTCGCGGCCAGCGCCGCCATGCGCGACGTGCTCAAGCGGATCGAGAAGGTGGCCGCCAGCGACGTTTCGGTGCTTTTGCGCGGCGAAAGCGGCACCGGCAAGGAAGTGCTGGCCACGGCCATCCACGCCGCCGGAGCGCGGCGCGACCGCCCGCTGGTCAAGGTCAACTGCGGCGCCCTGCCCGAAACGCTGCTCGAAAGCGAACTGTTCGGCCACACGCGCGGCGCCTTCACCGGCGCGTTCGAGACGCGCAAGGGCCTTTTCCAGCAGGCCGACGGCGGCACGATCTTCCTCGACGAAATCGGCGAAATCAGCCCCGCCCTCCAGGTTAAGCTCCTGCGCGTGTTGCAGCAGCGTGAGTTCAGCCGCCTGGGGAGCTGCAAGCTGATCCCTCTGCGGGCGCGAATCGTGGCGGCAACCCACCGTGGTTTGGAGCAGATGGTGGAGGCAGGGACT
>JAMCWS010000190.1:2890-8311 GCA_023480605.1 bacterium | reverse complement strand
CCCCAGCTCGAGGAGGAGCCGCTTCATCGTGTGCGCGCCTGCCTCGGCTATGCGCGTGCCAACCGATGTCGAGCCGGTGAAGCTGACCATGTCCACCGCCGGGGAGGTGACCAGCGCCTCCGCCGGCCCGGCGCCCGAGGCGCCCGTCGGCGGCATGAAGCAGTCGGGCTTCGGCCGCGAGGGAGGCGAGGAGGGATTGCTCGAATACGTCGAACCGCAGGCGGTGGCCGAAGGCTGACGGCCGCCCTGGCGCCGCGGCGCGATGCCGGCAATGGGCCAACGCGCGATTTCAACCCAGCGGGGCGCCAACGCCCGTGGCGCCCGGAAGGTTGGATCTGCGCGCCGGCCTTTTTCGTGGCAGGCGCAAGCCGGCCGTCTCGTTCGACTTCCACGATTTCCAACTGGCGGATGCAAAACCGATCCGGTAGGATGCGTCAAACAAACACGCCGACTTCCGGCAACGGAGGGATACCCGCAATGGAGACGACCTATCGTGACGGAGACCCGCGAATGCGGGCGTGGTTTCGAATCCTTGGCCTGGGGGTGATGCTCATGGCAATCGGCGGCACGACCAGTCCGCGGGCGGGGGAACTGCCCCTGGCCCAGGTGAAACCGCACAACGGCCGGCCCACGCTTTTCATCAACGGCCAACCGCACAACGACTTCTGCACGATGACCTATCACCCGGGCCTCTCCGAATTCAAGGAACTGGCCGGTATCGGCATCGATCTGTTTTCGTTTTCAGTCACGTCGGATTACTCCTATTACAATCTGGCCAGCCCGGTCTGGAAAGGCCCCGGTGAATACGACTACTCACAGATCGAAGAACGGGCCAAACTGGTGCTGGAGGCCAATCCCAACGCCTGGATCCTGTTGCGCGTCTACGTCTCGGCCCCGCCCTGGTGGATGGACCAGCATCCGGGCGACGTCTGCACGTTCGAAGGCGGCGCGACCGAGATGAAGGACCAACGTGTGCGCGCGGCCAACAAGCGGGTCCCTTCGATGGCCTCGGAAACCTGGCGCGCCGCCACCTGCGACAACCTGCGCCGCCTGATCGACCACGTGCAGGCCCAATCCTGGGGCAGCCGCGTCATCGGCTATCATATCGCCTCGGGCATCACCGAGGAATGGATGCATTGGGGGTGCCAGTCGCGCCAACTCGCCGATTATTCTCAGGCGGGGGTCGCCGGTTACCGCGCCTGGCTCAAGGCGCGCTACGGCAGCGACGGCGCCCTGCGCGAAGCCTGGGGCGACCCGGCGGCGACGCTGGACGCGGCGGCCGTGCCCACACCCGAGGAGCGCCGCGCGCCCGGACCGACGATCTTCCTCGACCCCGCCACGAACCGGAAAGTCATCGATTACAACTACTTCCTCAGCGACCTGGTGGTCGACACGCTCTCGCTCTTCACCCGCACGGTGAAGGAAAAAACGAACAACACCAAGCTGGTCGGCATCTTCTACGGCTACATCATCGAGCTGTCGTGGGAAAAGTTCTCGATCTCGCAGTCCGGCCATCTGGATATCGACCGTGTCTTTTCCCTTCCGTCCATCGATTTCATCTCCAGCCCCTCCTCCTACACCGACCGTCGGCCGGGCGAGGGCTACAGTTTCTTCATGAGCCTGTCGGACTCCCTGCGCTACCACGGCAAGCTCTGGATGGACGAAAACGACTATTACACGTTCAAAACGAGGGGTGCGCTGGGTACGTTCGGCAAAATGCCGTCGCTGGCCGGGACGCTCGCCCAGCAATGGCGCGAGGTGGGCAACGTGCTCGCTCACGGCGCGGGGATGTGGTGGTTTGACATGGGCGGCGGCTGGTATTCCGATCCCGCCCTGCTGGCCGAAATGAAGCGCATGCACGCCGAGGGCGGCCACCCGCTCGATCTGCCCTACGAGCCGGCGGCCCAGGTGGCCGTCGTCATCGACCCGCGCACGCCCCATTATCTTCGTTACGAAGACACCTACCATTCGATCGCCCACCGGTTCGCCAAGCGCGAGTGGCTGCGCATGGGCGCGCCGATCGAGATGCTCAGCCTGGCCGATTACGCCGCCGGCGTGGGCGGGCCTTACAAAATGGTCATCTTCACCAACCTGGTGAAGGCGACCCCCGCCGAGCGCGACGCATTGCGCGCCCGCTTGAGCCGCGATCGCGCCCTGGCCCTCTGGCAATATGCCTCCGGTTACCTGGGCGAGAAGGGCTACGACCCGGCCGGCATCCGCGCGCTCACCGGATTCGACGTCAAGCTCCTGCCGGAAAAGGCGCCCGAAAAAGCGGCCCTGCGCCTCACGGCCCGGGCGATCGGAAAGGTTCCGCTGCCCGGTGACCTATCCTTCGCGATGCCCCTGACTCTCGACCCGCTCTTCACGGTATCCCCCGGCAACGGGACCGAAATCCTGGGCGAATACACGGCCGCAACGGCGGCCACCGTCGCGGCGGGCGGCGGCGTCCCATCCCTTGCCATAAAACAAGAAGCGGGTTGGACATCGGTCTATTCAGCATTGCCGGTGCTCTCGGCGGAATTGCTGCGCGCCCTGGCCGCCACGGCCGGCGTGCATCTGTATACCCCGGCGCCCGAAACGCTTTACGCCAGCCACAACTGGGTCTGCATCAACGCCATCGACGACGGCAAACACACGATCCGGCTGCCGGGCCGCGCGCGGGTGAAGTCGGTGTATCCGCCCGGTCTGGTTGATACCGAGGCGACGTCCGAGATCGAGTTTCCCCTGGCGGCGGGCGAAACCGCCCTGTTTTTCGTCACGCCCGAGGAAACCCCATCGTCTGGCGGAAGATAACGCCGATGGCGCGCCGGGCCAACCGGTAGCTTGACCCTTGCCAACGGCCCGGCGCGACCCGCCCGCGTCGGCGCCGATCCGATTCGCCGGGAGACGACTCCAGATGACGAATATGGCCCTCGCACACTCCCTTCGGCGCCGCGCCCTGCGCTGCATCCTGCCGGGACTACTGCTTATGATTTCAGCCGCCGCTTCCGTCCGCGCCGCCGAAGGGCTTCCCATCGCGCAGGTGCGCCCGTACCACGGCAAGCCCACGCTATTCATCAACGGCCGGCCGCAGTCGGGCTTCTGCACGCTGACCTATCACCCGCGCCTGGCCGATTTCAAGGAACTTGCCGGCATCGGACTCGACCTGTTCTCGTATTCGGTGACCTCGGATTACTCCTACTACAACCTTGCCCGCCCCGTCTGGAAGGCTCCCGGCGAATATGACTACTCGCAGATCGAGGAGCGGGCCAAACTGGTGCTCGAGGCCAATCCCAACGCCTGGATCCTGCTGCGCGTCTACGTCTCGGCCCCGCCCTGGTGGATGGAACAGCATCCCGATGAAGTCTGCACGTTCGAGGGCGGCGTGACCGAAATGATCGACGACCGGGCCAAGGCGGCCAACAAGCGCGTGCCCTCAATGGCGTCGGAGTTGTGGCGCGAGGCCACCCGAGATAACTTGCTTAGGCTGATCGATTATGTCGAATCGCGCCCCTGGGGCGCCCGCGTCATCGGCTATCACCTCAATTCGGGCATCACCGAGGAATGGATGTATTGGGGGTGCCAGTCGCGCCAGCTTGCCGACTATTCCAAGGCCGGGGTGGCCGGTTTCCGCGCGTGGCTGAAAGCGCGTTACGGCGACGATGCGGCGCTGCGCGCGGCCTGGGGCGATCCGGCCGTAACGCTGGCCTCGGCCGCCGTGCCGACGCCCGAAGAACGCCGCCGGCCCCAGCCGTTCCTTTTACTCGACCCGGTCGCCCAGCGCAACGTCATCGATTACAATTACTTCCTGAGCGACATGGTTGCCGACACGGTCATCGATTTCGCGCGGACGGTGAAAGAACGAACCCGCAACACCAAGATCGTGGGATTGTTTTACGGCTACGTCATCGAACTGGCCTGGGACCGTTTCTCGATTTCACAGTCGGGCCACCTGGCCATCGACCGCATTGCCGCCTCGCCCTACATCGACTTCCTCCACAGCCCGGCCTCCTACACCGATCGCCGCCCCGGCGAAGGCTACAGCTTTTATATGAGCCTGGCCGACACGTTCCGTTATCACGGCAAGATCGCGATGAACGAGAACGATTACCGAACCTTCCTGACCAGGTTTCCCACGGGAACGTTCGGCAGGACCGACACGCTGGCCGCCAACCTCGCGCAACAGTGGCGCGAGGCGGGCATGGTGCTCGCTCACGGCGCCGGCCTCTGGTGGTTCGACATGGGCGGCGGTTGGTACTCCGACCCCGGCCTGCTGGACGCGATGAAACACACCCTCGCGCAAGGCCGGCGCGCCGTCGATCTGCAATACGCGCCGACTGCCCAAGTGGCCGTCGTCGTCGATCCGCGCACGCCCCACTATCTCCGCTACGAGGACACCTATCACCCGATCGCCCATCAGAAAGCCAAGCGCGAGTGGGTCCGCATGGGCGCGCCGATCGAATTACTCAGCCTCGCCGACTACGCGGCCGGTGTGGGCGGGCCTTACAAAATGGTTATCTTCACCAACCTGCTCAGAACGACCGCGGACGAACGCGACGCCCTGCGCGCCCGCCTGGGCCGCGAGCGCGCCCTGGCCCTTTGGCAATACGCCCCCGGTTACCTCGGCGACAAGGGTTACGACCTGGCCGGCATCCGCGCCCTCACGGGCTTCGACGTGAAGCTGCTGCCGAGCGACGCGGCGTCAACGCAAACGGTCCGGATGCAATTCATGAACAAAACCCGCAATCTGCCGGCGTCGGTCGCCGACATGACGATGCCTTTGCCGCTCGCTCCCCTGTTTGAAGTGGCGCGTGAGCCCGGCGGCCAGAAAATACTGGGCCGGTATGCCGAAGCGAGCGTCCCCGGTGACCACATCGCCATGGTCATGAAGTCTCAGAACGGCTGGACGTCGGTCTACTCGGCCCTGCCGGTGCTCTCCGCCGAATTGCTGCGCGCCCTGGCCGGCGAGGCGGGCGTGCATCTTTACACCCCGGTTCCCGAAACCTTCTACGCCAGCCGTAATTGGGTCTGCATCAACGCGATGAAGGGCGGCCGGCATACGATCAGCCTGCCGGGCCGCTCGAAAGTCGAAACGGTCTATCCATCCGGCCTGGTCGACGCCGCATCGACATCCACAATCGAATTCCCCCTGGCGGCGGGAGAAACCGCGTTATTTTTAATCACCCCTGAACCGTAGGTCACTCCGGCGCGGCGGCCCATGCGCGTCGCGCCGGCCGCTCGTGAACGAGCGCGTTGATGCGGCGATTGACATGACACCACCTGACGGGAGAGCTCCCATGAGAAACCGCTTGACCCGGCACACCGGCGCCGATCGCGCAGCGATCGGCCTTATCCTGACCATGGCGGTAATGACCATGATGACGCCCACGCCTCACGCATCCGCCGCCGACGGCGCAACCGCCCGCAGCCTGCCCGACGCCC
>JAMCWS010000190.1:0-2824 GCA_023480605.1 bacterium | reverse complement strand
TCCCACGACAGCACGATGACCTACCAGCCGCGTTCGTCGGACTACAAGGAACTGGCCGATATCGGGATCGACATCTACGGCTTCTCCGTCACGCCGGACTATTGTTATTACCAACTGGCCACGCCGGTCTGGACGGGCCCCGGCCAGTATGACTACTCGCAGATGGACGAACGCGCGCAGCAGGTTCTGGCGGCCAATCCCAACGCCTGGCTTCTGCCGCGCGTTTACGTCTCGGCCCCGCCGTGGTGGATGGACGCCCACCCCGAAGAGCTTTGCCTGTTCGACAACAAGGATGTGGAGCAAAACTACCCCGGCCGCAGCCGCATGAAAGACAAGCGCGTCGCGTCGATGGCCTCGACCGCCTGGCGCGAGGCCGCTTGCGAGAACCTGCGCCGGTTGATCGATCACGTTCAGTCGCAGCCATGGGGGAAGCGCGTCATCGGCTATCACATCGCCTCGGGCATCACGGAAGAATGGATGCTGTGGGGCAGCCACATGAATCAACTCGCCGACTATTCGCGCCCGGCGATCGAGGCCTTCCGCCGCTGGCTGGCGGCGCGCTACGGCACCGACGAGGCTCTGCGCCGCGCCTGGGGCAATCCGGCCGTGACCCTGGCCGCCGCGGTTGTCCCCACGCCCGAGGAGCGTCGCAAATCGCAGACTTCGATCTTTCTCGACCCGGCCGCCCAGCGCAACGTCATCGACTATAACCTGTTCCTGAGCGACATGGTCGCCGACACGATCGTCGAATTCACCCGCACGGTCAAACAAAAGACCGACAACACCAAACTGGTCGGCGTTTTTTACGGTTACGTCATCGAACTGGCCTGGGACCGCTTCTCGATCGCGCAGACGGGTCACCTCGCCGTCGACCGCATTTTCGCCGAGCCGTCCATCGACTTTATTTCGAGTCCCAGTTCCTACACGGCGCGCCGCCCCGGCGACGGCTATAGCATCTTCATGAGCCTGACCGATTCGCTGCGTTACCACGGCAAGATGTGGATGGACGAGAACGACATTCGCACCTGTTTCGCGTCCGACAAGAATCCCACGTACGGCTGGGTGCCCGAACTGCCGGCCACGCTGGCGCAGCAGTGGCGCGAGGTGGGCAACGTCCTCTGCCATGGCGTCGGCATGTGGTGGTTCAACATGGGCGGCGGCTGGTACTCCAACCCCGAGCTGCTGGCAAACATGAAGCGGATGCTGGCCGAGGGTCGGCGCAGCGTTGACCTGCCTTTTGCCCCGACGGCCCAGGTCGCGATCGTCGTCGATCCCCTCACTTCCGCTTATCTCCGCAAGGAAGACACGCTCCACCCGCTCGTTCTCCAGCGCGCCAAGGCCGACTGGGCGCGCCTGGGCGCCCCCTACGAACTGCTCAGCGTCGCCGATTACGCCGCCGGCATGGGCGGCCCTTACCGGATGGTTATCTTCACCAACCTGGTGGCGGAAAGCGGCCCCCGGCGCGACGCGCTGCGCGCCCGCCTGGCGCGCGAGGGCAGCCTGGCCCTCTGGCAATACGCCCCCGGTTATAAAATCGACAGAGGCTACAGCGCGGCCGGCATTCGCGCGCTGACGGGATTCGCGGTCAAGGCGATCGACCATCCCTCGTCGGCGCCGGCCCTGCGTCTGACGGCGCCCACACTCGGCGATGCGCCACTGCCGGGCGGCCTCGAATACGCCCTGCCTCTGCCGCTGACGCCGGTGTTCGAGGTGACCGGCGCGGCGGCGGCCGCTGGCTCCGGCGGCGTCCTCGGCGTTTATAAGGAAGGCGGCCCCGAGGGCGGACGCGCCGCCATGGCCTGGAAGAAGGAAGCCGGTTGGACCTCGGTTTACGTCGGAATGCCGGTGCTGTCGGTCGACCTGCTGCGCGCGCTGGCCGCCGCCGCGGGCGTGCACCTCTACACCCCGGCGCCCGAAACGATCACGGCCAACCGCGACTGGGTCTGTCTGCATGCCGCCAGGGACGGCCAGCACACGATCCGCCTGCCGGAGCCGGCGCGCGTCGAGTCGGTCGTCCGGCCGGACCTTGTTCGCCTTGAGCGGACGACCAAATTCACCTTCCCGCTGGCGGCGGGTCAGACGGAGCTTTTCCGCATCCAGCCGGCCGAATCGGTTGGTCGTTGAGCGATGTATCGCCCATCGAATATCGGGGCGGTCGCCAATATACTCGTGTTGGTTATCACTTTCGCGTTGTAAGGATTTACTGTCATGCCGGCGTTGGATTCAGTCACGACCGCCGCGGTCGAGGTCATCGATCATCCCCCCATTTCCATCGAGAAATTATTCTCCTGGAGAACCGTCATCCAATTAATCAACACCCCGATCGTGAGGATCGGGGTTTCCGACCTGACTCTCGTGTCGCTATTTATGGCCGGGGCGATCGTCTACCTGTTCGTAGTGCTGTCGCGGCTCGTGCAGCGCCTGCTCGGTCCGTGGCTCGATCGGCACCTGCGGCACAATCCCGGTATTTCATACGCCATTCAACGTTTCGCCCATTACCTGATCGTCCTCGTGGGGTTGGCGTTCGCGGCGCAATTCGTCGGCCTCAACCTGAGCAGCTTCGCCATCATACTGGGCTTCCTGAGCGTCGGCATCGGCTTCGGCATGCAGAACCTGACCTCAAATTTCATTTCGGGCCTGATCCTGCTGATCGAGCGGCCCATCAGTGTCGGCGACCTCGTGCAGGTCGACGGCCAGATCGGCCGGGTCGCCGAAATCAACATGCGCTCGTCGGTCATCCAAACCCTCGACAACGTTTCCCTCATCGTGCCCAACTCGAAATTCATCGAGAACAACGTGGTCAACTGGTCGCACGGCGACCCCA
>JAMCWS010000147.1 GCA_023480605.1 bacterium | reverse complement strand
CGCCCAGGATCCGGCGATACGGCACGTTGCCGTGCTTGCCATAGGCGGTCAGGATGGGCATCGCGAAGGTGATGGCGCGGCCGTTCTGCACGACGGCGGCCCAGCGCGTAAGTTTCTCGGGCGGGGTTTGCGCGTGGGAGCAGAAGTGGCCGAAGCCGCGCTCGAAGTAGGGCTCGACGACGTGGCACAAAACCTTGGCGCCCGGGGCCGCCGTCATCCGGAAGCCGCGCTCATACATGACGTGATCGGCCACGGGCAAGCCGGCGGCGATGGCCTTGTCGACGCGCAGATAGGTGGTCGTGAAGGGCGAGGGGCCGTGCGCGGCGATGCCCAGTTCGTCCATCGCCGGTTTGCCGTTGGCGTCCAACGCCGCCGGTCCCGAGACAATCAGCGCGCCTCCGCCATCGAGAACCGCCCGCAGTTTACCCCGCAGCGCCTCGTCGATCTTCACGGAGTCGCTGACGATGACGAGAGGGTAGGCCGCGAGATCGGCCGTCGGTGGCAGCAGGTCGAACTGGACGCGCAACTGCTGCAAAGCGCGGATCGTCCCCAGCCCATCGGGCCCGGGCCGGTCGCCCTTTTCGGGGTCGATGACGACGGCCGCCTCGCTGACGATGCGTGCACCATCGATCAACGGCTCGCACGCCTCGATGTGGCGGTAAACATTACCGATCAGTTCGTAGGTCGCCCGGTCGGGAACGCCGCGCGGGTGGAGCTGATCGCCGACGCTGCTCGACATGCCCTGGCTCAGCGTGAGGCAGCACTCATACTTAAGGGCTGCTTCGGGCTTGAGGCCGCCGAAGTCGCCCCATGACTTGTGGAAACGGCCGGTCATGCTGAGGGTCGGCAGACCCAGCGGGCGCACGAACCGGGCGTTATAAGGAAAGTAAGCGTAGCCCCACCCACCGGTGGGCAGGCATTCGATCTCGATGTGGCGCAGGTATTTTCGCTCTTCGTAAAGGTTCGTGCGCGGGCGGCTGTTGAAGTAAACGCCCGCCGGCGGCTTGCCGCGGTGGGCGCGCTCGACCATGTCGTGGAAACGGCCCATGTATTGGTGGCTGACCTCGCGGGCGTATTTGGCCCGGTCGGCCGCGTCGAGGGGGTCGTAGCCGCGTCGGCGCATGCCGTCGAGTGCCCACTTCGAGACGCTGGGCTGATCCCAGCACATGTCCATGAAGATGCCGTCGACGGGGCCGTATTTGGCAAGGATTTCGTCGAGCTGGGCGGCGACGACGTCCTGGTAAGGGCTCGACATGTCCATGACCTTCCAGCCGGGAGCCAGGTACTCGCCCCCCTTGGCCACCTTGCCGTCGGGCTGGATGGCAAGCCACTCGGGGTGCTGGGCGGCATAATATTCGTTGACCTGGACGCTCATGTAGATCGGCGCGCGGATCCCCTGGCGATGCAGCGCCGCGATCTGCGCGCCCGTCAGGTCGAATCCCGGCGCCAAGCCGGGATGGCGTTCGGGCCGCTGCGTGTCGTAATAAGCGTGGCCGTGATGGCAGGTGGCGAAGATGGTCACGCTGTCGACGTGGGCCTCCTTGAAGGTGCGCCCGAACGTCTCGGGATCGAAGTCGGCCCCGATGCCCGGGATGAGCGGGCTGGTGTGGAAGTCGAGGTGGATGGCTCGGTGGGGGAACGTGAAAGTTGTCATAGATGTGGTGCCGTTTCCTTCAATGCCGGCTGGTCGCACGGTGTTGGGGGTTGCGGAGCCTATCGGGCGATTTCCGGCAAACGCGGACACGGGTTCGCCGGGGCGGAACCGGTCGCAAGCCTGAAGTTCAAGCATGGCGACCGTCGTGGCAAGACCCATGCTTTTAAGAAATCGCCGCCGCGTGTGGGTCTTGTTGTTCGCCATGTCCGCCGCTCTCCGGCACGCCCGCGGAATCATGCCATGGTATACGCGACCGCGGACAAATCAAGCTCCATCGGGGCGTGAGAACCTGAATATATAGGTTGGCCCGGTCAATCGGAACCCCTTTGCCGCGCTCGTGCTCGTGGTCGTGTCCGTCCTCGTTATCGAGATCGCAATCGTAATCGAAACCGCTTGGGCCAATATCGATTACGAGCACGATTACGTGCACGAGCACGATAACGTGCACGAGCACGATTACGTGCACGAGCACGAGCACGAGCACGTGAATACATGCCTGGTTATTTCAGGGCGTTACGCTAACGCTTGAGAAAAATTTCGATGACCGGCACCGTGTCGGCCGGCTTGAGCACCGGCAGACTCAGGATCGCCGTCTCGTCGGTAATTCCCTGCTCGCGGCTCAACCAATGGCCCCCCGGTCCGGTCCTCACCCCGACCTCCGACGCGTCGCTCAGGATTTGGGCATACTCGATCCGCCCGCCCAGTCCGTCGCAGTAAAGCGTGCCCAACGGCCAGTCGAAGAGGTGGAGATAAAGGCGGCCGGTCGCCGGATTCCACGTGGCGCGGCAGTGTTCGGGGGGCTTCACCCAATCGGGGGGCTGGGTGCAGCCGTAAATCGAACGGCCGTTGACATGCATCCAACGCCCCATGGCTTCCAGACGGGCGGCGGCGCGCGCGTCGAAAGTGCCGCGCGCCGTGGGGCCGACGTTAAGCAGCAGGTTGCCCCCCTTGCCGACCGTATCGATCAGGAGCGCCAGCAGTTGGCGTTCGTCTTTCCAGGTGGCCTCATCACGGTGATAGCCCCACGAACCGGAGAAGGTCTGGCAGGTTTCCCATGGCACGCGCCGGCCGTCGCGCTCGGGCCAGCGGCGCACCATGACCTGCTCGGGGGTGACGAAGTCGAATCCCGGCCAGTCGAGGCGATCGTTGACGATGATGCCGGGCTGGCGGCGGCGGATCATCTTAAGGAGCCGTTCGGACCGCCAATCTTCGTGGCCTTTGCCCGTTCCCTGCGGGTCTGGGTAACTGAAGTCGAGAAAGAGCACGTCGACTGTGCCGAAGTCCGTCATTAATTCCTCGACCTGATGGTAGAGGTAATCGGCATACTTGCGCACATCACGTCCGGCGTGGGCGCGCTTGAACTCATCGTTTGTCCACATCGGGTGCACCCGGTCGACGGGAAACTCGGGGTGGTGCCAGTCGATGAGCGAATAGTAGAACCCGACGCGCAGCCCCTCGGCCCGGAAGGCGTCGACGAACGGGCGCAGCAGGTCGCGGCCGCAGGGCGTGTTGGGCGCCTTGTAATCGGTGTATCGGCTGTCCCACAGGCAGAAACCTTCGTGGTGCTTGGTGGTCAAGACGACGTATTTCATGCCGGCGGCCTTGGCCATTCGCGCCCACGCGGCCGGGTCGTAGAGGTCGGGGTCGAAGTGGTCGAAATACTTCTGATAAACCTCGTCGGGGATCCGTTCGCGTTGCTTGACCCACTCGTGCCGCGCGGCCAGGGCATAAAGGCCCCAATGAATGAACATCCCGAAGCGGGCCTCGGTCCACCACTGCATCTTGTCGGCCGGGGCGGAGGCGGCCGTGTTTTTTCGGGCGGCTTTGCTCATTGGCGGGTTCCTTTCCTGTTGCGGTTAGACTTCATGTGACTAACCGTCAGCATCATTTTTTTCGATGCGTTTTCGCGATTCGAATATCAAGCTGAAGTTTGAACTCCAACCAGACTATTCGATCTTGGATTGCGTCTATGTCACGCTGCTGATCGTCCCTGCCGCCGGCTCAGTGCCTCGTAAACTTCGTTGTAATACAACGCCGCGTCGACCGGCGTGTTGGGCGGGATGTGGTTGCCGACGGCCATGAAAAATCCGGGGCACTCCTTGCCAACGGCCATGCAGCGCTCGACCTCGGCGCGGATCGCCGAGCGGTCGCCCGAGAGCAGGATGCGCGTGTCGGCGTTGCCGATGAAGGCGTGCGTCCGCCCGTGGCGCGCGGCGAAACCGGCCATGTCGGTCGTCGGTTCCATCACGAGTCCATGGAAACCGCAGGCCACCACGTCTTCCAGGAATTCGGTGTAGTTGCCGTCGCTGGTGAAGAGGATCTTCTTGCCGCTCTCGAGCAGGGGCGCAAGGTAACGCCGGTAAGCGGGAAAGACGAACTCGCGATACCAATCGGCTTTGTAAAACGGCCCCGACGTCCAGACGATGTCGTCGTGCACCATCACCACGGGCACGTCGGCGGCGGCGAGGGCATCGAAATACTGCTGCAACCAGGCGGCGTAACGGCCCACGAGGGCGCCCAACCCGCGCGGCGAAGCGCCCAGCGCCCGCAGCAGATTATCCCAGCCGAAGATGTCGATCAGGCCCGAGATGCAGGTCACGTAGACGCCGGTCATGTTGACCGCGTCGGGGTAGAAACGGCAGGCGGCGCGGTAGTGGTCCTCGAAGGCCCGGGTCAGGGCGCGGCCGTCGCGTTCGCCCCAGGAGCGCCGGGGATCGAACGCCAGCACCTGTTCGAGATCGGCGAAGGGCGATTCACGGCGCGTGTCGAAGTCCATGCCGCCCTCACGGTAGACGGCGTGGCCCATCCGGGTGCGCAGGTCCGTGAAGATATTCGCGTTGATGAGGGTGGACCAGCAAAGATCGAATCGCCAGGCCTTCATGAATGCCTGGCGGGCGCGAGCCTGCGCGTTGGGCGGACTGGTCTCTTCGACGGTCAGGCCCGTCACGGCACGGACGAGAGGCCAGTGGAACTCGGCCGAATACTCCGTCCGCGGCACCCGCCGGGGCATTTCGAGATTCAGGGCCGCCCAGCCGTCGGCATATGACATATAGACCGCTCCTTCTGGCCGCCCCTTGCCGTTCCGGCGGCTCCTGCCGCGCCGCCCGCGCAATCCATCACCGCACATGAATGACCATCTTCGCCGACGACCGGCGGTTGGCAAGCCTTTTTTTGTGGTGATATAATAACTATGGGTTGGGAAGAGACAAAAGTTATCAGAGCCTGCATGGCAAGGGAGGCGCCCGATGGCCACTCAGGAAACTGGACACGCGCAGGGCGCGGCGCCGGCGACGCCGCCGGCGGCCGGACGCGCCGCCTATCTCATGTGTCCGCCCGATTTTTATGCCATCGACTACGTCATCAATCCCTGGATGGAGGGAAACGTCGGCCGGACCTGTCCGGAGGCCGCGACCGGCCAGTGGCGGCGGCTTTATGATCGGATCCGGGGAGAGGGCGGCGAAGTCGAATTACTGAGGCCCGTCCCGGGGCGCCCCGACCTCGTTTTCACCGCCAATGCTGGCCTGGCGTTGGGGGGCAAAGCCCTGGCGGCCCACTTCCGCCACCGGGAGCGCCAGGCCGAGGAGCCGATATACAAGGAATGGTTCGAGGGGCGCGGATTCGAGGTGGTCGAATTGCCGCGCGGCATTTACTTCGAGGGGGCCGGCGACGCGCTGCCCGACCGTGGCGCTGATCTCCTTTGGCTGGGTTACGGCATACGAACCGTGCTGGACGCGTGCGTTTATGTCGCCGAGGAATTCGATATCGAAGTCGTTCCACTGCGGCTGGTTGATCCGCGTTTCTACCACCTCGACACGTGCCTGGCTCCCCTGGCCGGCGGACGGATGCTCTATTATCCGGCGGCCTTCGACGAACGTTCGCGCAGACTGATCGAGACGCGCGTGAGCGCCGACCGGCGATTAGCCGTCGGCGAACTCGACGCGCTGCATTTCGCGTGCAATTGCGTGGAAATCGGCTCCACCCTCATCCTGCACGACTGCTCGGAGGCGCTGGAGCGGCGGCTTGCGGAGTGGGATTATGCGGTCGCGCGCATCACGCTCTCGGAATTCCTGCTGGCCGGCGGGTCGGCGCGCTGCCTGTGTCTGCGCCTGAACGAAGGGCGCGCCCCGCGGGCCGCGGCCCCGCGCACCGAATATGCCCGGCGGACGGTCAGCTTTCAGGGCCACCTGCTCGACTCGGGCCTGCTGGCCGAGGTGCTCGATCTGATCACCCGCGGCGGGGGAACCTTCGAAACATTGGAGTTCCGCCCCGGCCCGCGCCACGAGGATCCCTCTTACCTGCGCCTGGCGATCGGCGCGCCCACGGCCGGCGCGCTCGACCAGCTTCTGGCCCACCTTATGCAGCAGGGCGGCCGCCTGGACGAGGGCGAACGACAGCCGGCGCAACTGGCCGTCGTCGAACAGGACGGCGTCGCGCCCGAGGATTTCTACTCGACGACGATCTATCCCACCGACGTCTGCGTCGGCGGGGGATGGGTGCGCGTCTCCGGCCAGCGGATGGACGGGGTCATCGTCGTGGACGAGGGCGGCGGCGATAGCGCGGCGACTGCCCGGGTGGTCCTGATGCGCGACCTTCGCCGCGGCCAGAAGGTGGTCGTAGGCGTCGAGGGCCTGCGCGTGCACGCCACGACCGAGGCGCGCGAGGAACGCGGCGAATTCCGTTTCATGGCCTCGGCCGTCTCCAGCGAGCGCCGCGTCGAGCAGGCGGTCGAAGCCATCGCCTGGGAAATGCGCCAGATCCGCCGCCGCGGCGGCCGGATCGTCTGGGTTCCGGGCCCCGTGGTGGTGCATACCGGCGGCATCCCTTACCTCTGCGAACTGGCGCGGCGCGGATACGTTCAGGCGGTGCTGGCGGGCAACGCCCTGGCCGTCCACGACATCGAACTGGCCCTTTATGGCACGAGCCTGGGAGTGGATCTGCGACGCGGCGTGGCGCTCCACGGCGGTCACCGCCACCACCTGAAGGCCATCAACGCCATCCGGCGCTGCGGCGGGATCGCCGCGGCCGTCGGCCAGGGCATGCTCGGCGGCGGTTTGATGTATGAACTGGTGCGTCACCGGATTCCCTTCAGCCTGGCCGGATCGATCCGCGACGACGGCCCCCTGCCCGAGACGCGGAT
Source organism: bacterium (assembly GCA_023480605.1). Classification (GTDB taxonomy): domain Bacteria; phylum Sumerlaeota; class Sumerlaeia; order MVZB01; family MVZB01; genus JAMCWS01. The sequence goes on along the minus strand of JAMCWS010000147.1, from coordinate 1,566 downwards.
GAACCTGATCGACGCCCAGGCGGAATACGCGCGGCTGCTGGAAGGCGCGGAAATGATCATGATGCTGTCAACCATGCTTCATTCCATCGGCGTGGGCAACATGACGCCGGCCGGGGTCAAGATGGTCTGCGTCGACATCAACCCCGCCGTCGCCACCAAGCTGGCCGACCGCGGATCGTTCGAATCACGGCCGGTGGTGACCGACGTGGGATTATTTCTCAACCTGCTGGCGCGCAAAATCGAGTCGCTCGAAGCCGAATCCCGCCAAGGCGAATAGGCTCCCTCGACCTTGGGCCTTCATCAATATCGAAGGATTCCAACCACAAAGACACCAAGACACCAAGGAATCAATGGGCTCAAGTAAAAAGAATCGGCATCTCGCAAGTCACCCAAATTTGGGTATCATTTCACCGCAAAACCCTTGGAGCGTAACACATGAATTTGATTTATCTTAACTTGGTGTCTTTGTGTCTTAGTGGTTATTCGGAGTGGAAAGATTACTGACGGATCAAGGCCCTTGATGGGCGGGCCGGGTTTTGCTGGCCCGCCGGAGCGCCTGCTGGTAACCTGAGGATAGGGCCGGAACCGCAACGGCCGACCGGAAAGGATGGACTCCGATGTACCGCGTCACCAAAAGCATTGAATTCTGTTACGGTCATCGGCTGACAAACTACGCAGGCAAGTGCCGCCACCTGCACGGGCATAACGGGCGGGTGGAAATCGAGTTGTGCGGCGACACGCTCGACAGCCGCGGCATGCTGACCGATTTCGGCGACATCAAGCGACTCATCAAGCAATGGATCGACGAGAACCTGGATCACCGGATGATCCTCAAGCGCGACGACCCGGCCGTCGAATATATGCGCTCCCACAACGAGCCGGCTTATTTCATCGACGATAATCCGACCGCCGAAGCCATCGCCAAACTGATATACATCAAAACGCGCGAACTGGGCCTGCCCGTGCGCAAGGCCACGCTCTGGGAGACGCCCGACTCGTGGGCCACGTACGAGGAGTGAAGCCGCCCGAACCGCCGACGCGGTGAAACGAGAAGATAATATGCGTTGGCGTCGGCTCGCAACGCCGGTGATCGGGCGAAAGGTTTCGGCGCGGGGCCGCTGGATCGCGCGTGGCGCCGCGGCGGGACTGCTGCCGGCCGTCTTCTTAATCGGATCCATCGTGATGACTTGGATGCCGGGACACTCTTATCGCGGGGCGCTGAGTCCGCTGACGCCCGGCGAGACCGCCTTGGCCGGGCGGCTCGAAGCGCACGTTCGCGCTCTGGCGGACGCGCCCGAGCGCGGCGGAATCGGCGAACGGAACCTGGTTTGTGCGCCCGAGGCGCTCGAAGCCGCCGCCCGTTATATCGAGGCCGCCTTTGCCGCCGCGGATCTGGCGCCGGTCGCGCAGCCGTTTGCGGTCGGCGATCATGCGGTCCGTAACATCGTGGCCGAGATACGCGGCGCCGCGCGTCCCGATGAAATTCTCCTCATCGGCGCCCATTATGACTCCGCCCCCGGCACCCCCGGCGCCAACGACAATGCCACGGGGGTCGCCGCGCTGATC
>JAMCWS010000083.1:7969-8406 GCA_023480605.1 bacterium | reverse complement strand
TAGGTCGGGAAATAACGGTCGTCATAGAGGCCGAACTCCTCGAAAATCCGCATCGGAATGGCGATCGAGCAGCCGGTGACGTATTCCACGTCGCGCTCCTCGTCCCACTGGCCGCGGTCTTCTTCCTTGTAGCCGAAGTGCTGCGTGAGGCCGTTGGGCAGGATCGTGCCGCCGGCGTGCTGGACCGTCTTGCGGCCGGTGGGCTCTTTGTACAGCAGCTTGTTGATGACGCGGCCCTTGATCAGTGTCTCCTCGACGATCTGGGGCACGTCGGCTGCGGTCAGATTAGTGTAAAAGGTGCCGGGCGGCTCGATGGTGAGCACCGGCCCCATGCTGCAAAAGCCGCGGCAGCCGGTCTCGACCACCCGCACCTCTTCAGACAGGCCACGGCGCTCGATCTCTTCCCGCAGCGCGGGGACGAAGTCGGGGGCGCGGCC
>JAMCWS010000083.1:0-7959 GCA_023480605.1 bacterium | reverse complement strand
CGCCGGCGTGCTGGATCGTCTTGCGGTCGGGGAAAAGGATCTTGCAGCCGACGATGGCCACCTTCGGGTCGCGCAGGATGGGCTGGATGAGTTCGCGCACCATCGTCGGCGGGATGATCGTGTCGTCGTTGAGGGGGATGGCGATTTCGCCGCGCGCCGCCTTGAGACCCTCGTTCATGCCGCCGGCGTAACCCATGTTGCGCGGCAGGTTGACGAGGCGGACGGTGGGGTATTCGGCGGCGACGATGCGGGGGGTGGCGTCGGTCGAGCCGTTGTTGACCACCAGCACTTCGAAGTTGGGGTAGTCGTTCTTGAGGAGCGTGTCAAGGCACTCGCGGATGACGTCCGAGCCGTTGAGGGTCAGCACGATGACCGAAACCAGGGGAGTGTCACTGACCATCATCAGGCCTTCTCCGGGGGCTTGTTCCGGGAGCCATCATCGGCGCCGCTTATGGCCCTGCGGGAGCGTGGCCATAATATAAGGATTTGCATCAACCGTGTCAATGTTACACATTATGGTGGCGCGGCCCTGGGCGCATTTCGGTTCCGGTTGAGGCGATGATCGTGATGTTCATAAAAGGGGACGAGAAGACCGATTGGGGACAAGGCGACGCGAAGGTCCAACAGGCGGGCGGAGTGCGAAACATCCTGATACTTGCGATTTTCGTCCCCCCGTCTCCCTCTGTCGCCTCGTCACCTTTGGCTCACTCTTGAACGGGTCATTGCCGGTTTTTTTGGGGAGACTTGCGGAAACGCCGTATGACCTTCGAACACACCCAATCCCGTCAATCCCTCGCCAGCGTCATTGTCTGCTCGCTCAACGGCGAGCGCGTCCTGCCGGTCTGCCTGGCCAGCCTGCTGGCCAGCGACTACGCCGCCTTCGAGGTGATTGTCGTCGACAACGGCTCGACCGACTCGACCGCCGCCCTGGTCCGGAGCGACTTCCCCGCCGTCCGCCTCGTGCAGTCGGGCCGCAACCTGGGCTTCGCCGGCGGCAACAACCTCGGCATCGCGGCCGCGCGCGGCGAGATCATCATCCTCCTCAACGACGACACCGAAGCGCCCCCCGGATGGCTGGCGGCCGTCACCGGCCCTTTCGCGCGCGACGGCCGGATCGGCGCCGTCGGCTGCAAGCTCCTCTACCCCGACCGCCGGACGATCCAGCACGCCGGCACGCGCCTGCGCCCCAACGCCAACACCGACCACCTGCGCTACGGCGAGGAAGACCGCGGCCAGTGGGACCGGCCCGGCGAGCAACCCTACGTCACCGGGGCCGCGCTGGCCCTGCGGCGCGCCGCGCTCGAACAGGTCGGCCTGCTCGATCCGGCGTTTTATCCGATTTATTTCGAGGAGGTCGACCTGCAGACGCGTCTGGCCCGCGCCGGCTGGAAGATCTGGTATGAACCGGCCGCCTGGCTCGTTCATTTCGAGTCGCAGAGCCAAGGGGTGGCCAGCCCGCGTTTCGTCTATCGCTACACGCGCAACCGCCTGCGCTACCTGGCCTTGCACGGATTCCCCGAAGGCGCGTGGCGCGGCCTGCGCGAGGAAGCCCGTTTCCTTCGCCACATGCGCCGCCAAGGCCGCCTGGCCCCGATGCTGCGCGCCTACGCCGCCGGCGCGCTCCACGGGTTCGCCTGGCGTCTGGACCGCCGCGCCCGCCGCACCGTTCCCGTTCTGCCCGGCCGCTGCTGAAGTGATGCGGCGGCCGGGGCGCCGGGGCGTATTTACAGCGGGGTGCCGTTGATTTTCATCCGGGGCGAAAACGCCCCGACGGCGTGCGTCTTCACCTTGCGTTTCCAGATCTTGCCGCCGCAGAAGGCGAACAGCGTATCGCCCCCGGGGCCTCCCAGGCAGACACCCATGGGCCGGCTGCGGTCGGGCATGGGCAGAACGACCTGGGTCGGGCCGTCGTCGGCGCAGACCTGGATGCCCCAGCACGTGGCGACGAGCATCTGTCCTTCGCGGGCGTAACAGACCGATTCGGCGCCGGCGTCGTCCTCCCAGTCGGGCACCATCAGCCAGAAAAAGCGCTCCTTGTTGACCAGCGCGCCGTCGGGGGTGATCTGGTAACTGTAAACCCACTTCGAAGCGCCGTCGGCGACCGACAGGAGCCAGTGGTCGGGCCGGAGGGCCAGGCCGGTGGCGCGCTTGAGACCCGAATCGACTCGCGTCTTCCGCCCTTCCTTGACGAGCCAGACTTCGCCGGGGCCGCCCGGCTCCGCGCCGGCGCAGGTGACGTACAGACCGCCCTGGGGATCGGCCATGATCGAGTCGCCGCGCAGGCCGTCGACGACCGGCGCGGCTTCTCCGGTCGGGCCGTAACGCATGATCCGGCCGGTCCGGCTTGAAACCGAGTAAAGATCGCCCCGGGGACCGATGGTCAGGCCGTTGGCGCGGCCGGCGTCGGCGGCGAATTCCGTGATCGCGCCGTCCAGGCCGATGCGGAAAATTTTGTTGGCCGCGCGATCGACGAAGAAAACCTCGCCGACGGCGTTGCACGCCGGGCCGCGCGCGTCGCCGAAACCTTCTCCGGCCGTCTGCCAGGCCTCGCCGGGAAGAATGACGTCCTGCACGCGCGGCGCGCTGGGACCGGCCTCGACCGGTTTAGGCCAGTCCTTCCACAGGTAACGCATCGCCTCGGGCAGGCAGTCGATATAGCCCGCTCCGTGGCGGCCCTCGATGATGCGGAAGCGATAATCATACCCCGAAAACGTCAGCGCCTTGTCCATTTCCTGGTCGATCAGGAACCAGTCGCCGGCGCAGTTTTCCATGTCCTGGGTGCCGGTGGTGAGGTAAGCGCGGATCGGCTTGGCCTCGAATTTGCGCACCAGCGTCGGGAACTGGTTGCCGCCGCGGAAAGCGACGAAACTGCCGCTGACGCAGTAAACGCGGCTGAAGGCGTCGGGGCGCTCCCAGGCGGCGTTGAAGGCCGTGATGCCGCCGCTGCTGCCGCCGGCGATGCAACGGTCGTCGCCGCTCACGGAGAGATTCAGTTTCAGTTCCCTGGCCACGAAGGGCAGGATTTCGTCGATGAAGAAGCGGGCGTTGGCGTCGCCCAGGCCATCGTATTCGAGGCAGCGGTTGCGCCGGCCCATGGCGCCCTCATCGGGGGGCGGCAATTGGCCGGGCTTCACGAAAACGCCGATGAGCGGAGGGATGTCGCCGGCCGCGATCAAGCCTTCGAGGATGGCTTTTTCCGGGGGACGGAAGCCGTCCGTCGCGACGTAAACGCAGGCCGGCCTGCCGGCGTCATATTGCGCCGGGATGAAGACCGTGACGTCGCGCACCGTCCCCGGGAAGATGGCGCTTGCAGCGAACGTAAGGTTTTCAATGCGCCCCCGCGGGACGTTTTCCTTCGGGTAATCCTGCGCCGGCGGCAGCGTCATCCGGTGGGCGGCCATGGGGGAGGCCGGGTCGGGCGCGCCCCCGACGGGCCGGATCAGCCATTGCATGTGCGCGTCCTGGGGCTTGAAGTCCCACAGGTCCTGCCGGGCGCCGGGGGTGGTCCGGCCGCCGTTATTGTCGAGCCCCTTGGCGGGCGCGTGCTTGGGAATCAGGCTGCACGTCCGGCTTTCGTTTTGCCGGATTTCCCACAATTGCCAGTCGCTGCCGCGGTCGGTTTCGAGCACGATGGGGGTGCCGTTGTCGGCGCCGCCGCGGGCCGCGGCCATGGCCAGGCCGGCGCCGCAAACCGGGCGGATCGCGAACAGGTTGTCCCTCTTGTGCGAAATGATCCAGATCTGGTTGGCCGTGCCGGCGGAGGCGCCGATCGTCACGGCCGATCCGTCGGCCATAACCGAACCGGCGGCCTCCAGGACCATTCCCGGCGCGCTGACCGGGGCGATCGTATAGGCGCCGTTCCACGTTTGTGCGAACGCGCCGCTGGTCAAGGCGCCGAAAAGCAGCATCGCCCGGCAGGGGATGGACGGCCTGGCGTTGGACCCGGCGGCCCCGCCTGGGTCTTGTTGAGGTGCCATTGCGTGGATTCCTTTGCAGAGGGTGGTTGTCGGCAAATGGGCGTGACAAGTCGCCTATCATATCCGGCCGGCGAGGAACGAACACGAATAGTTAGACGATGAATCGCGGGTCGGGCGCAAATCGCGAGACCGCGCGGGCGGGTCAGTTTTCGACGATGATGCGCGTCAGTTCCTCGATGCTGGTATCCTCCTTGCGCACCTCGAGGATCTTGCGGCCGAGCCTGAGCACCACGAACCGGTCGGCCACCTGGTAGCCGTGGTAGATGTTGTGGGTCACCAGCACGCTGGAGACACCCTCGCCCTTGAGTTGGAGGATGTATTCGAGCGTCTTCTCGGTCTCGCGCACCGACAGGGCGCTGGTGGGCTCGTCCAGCAGGAAGATCCGGTTCTTGAAATAGACGGCGCGCGCCAGGGCGACGGCCTGTTTCTGCCCGCCCGAGAGGCCCTTGACGACCTGGTCGGCCGAGGTGATGCCCGAGATGCCGACGGTGTGTTCGAGCACCTTCATCGCCGTCTGCCGCATCTGTTTCATCCGTAAAAAGCCCATACGGTCCGTCATCTCGCGCCCGAGGAAAATGTTGCGCATGATGTTCATCTGGTCCACCAGCGCGATATCCTGGTAGATCGTCTCGATGCCCAGTTCATAGGAGTCGCGCCGCGAGCGGAGACGCACCTCGCGGCCGCGGCTGTAGATCTTGCCCGCCGTCGGCTGCACGATGCCCGACATGATCTTGATGAGGGTCGACTTGCCGGCTCCGTTGTCGCCCAGGAGCCCGACGACCTCCCCCGGCCAGATGCCGAAGTCGATGTTGTCGAGCGCCGTGACGGCGCCGTATCGCTTCGTGATGCCGCGCAAATCGACCAGCGGCTGGGCGCCGCCGGCGACGGCGCCCGCAGACGGGTTTGCGGACGGAGAGATCATCGGTCGCTCACTCCTTGCGCGTGATGCGGTTGAAGATGACCGCCAGGATGATCAGCACGCCGATAAAACCCTGCAAATAATCGCCCGGCGCCCCCAGCAGCAAGAGCACGTCCTCGATCGTGAAGAGCAGCGCCGTGCCCAGGAAGATGCCCAGGATCGTCCCCTCGCCGCCCGTCAGGCTCAGCCCGCCGATGACGCACGCCGCGATCGCCATCAGCTCCATGCCCTGGCCCTGCACCGGCGAGACCGACTCCACGCGCACCGTGGCCAGGATGCCCGAAAAGGCCGCCAGCACCCCCACGATCACGAAGGCGATGACCTTCACCTTGTTGGGATTGACGCCGATCGCAATGGCCGACTGCCGGTTGCCCCCCGTGGCGAACAAGTGGTTGCCGAACCGGTGGCGTTCGAGAGTCAGATACCCCAGCACCAGCACCGCGAACAGCCAGAGGAACTGGGCCTGCATGAACCGGGCGCCCTCGGGACCCAGCGTGGCGCAGAACAGGTCGCGGAAAAAGCCTGTGGGCAGGAACGGCTCGGTCACGCTGCCCGAGAAGAAAAGGTTCGCCCCGCGCCAGAACCACATCGTCCCCAGCGTGGCGATGAACGAGGGGATCTGCGCCCGGATCACGATCACCCCGTTCAAAAGGCCGATCAGGCCGCCGACCACCAACGCCAAGAGCGCCGCCACGAACGGATTGACGACCCAGGTGTTGTAAACCTTGGCCATGACGAACGACGAGAAGACGAAGATCGACCCCACCGACAGGTCGAATTCCCCGGCGATCATCAGCATCCCCACGCCGACGGCCATCACCGCCAACGGCGGGATGCGCTTGAGCATCACCTGCACGTTGTTCTCGGTCAGGTAGGGGAAGCGCTCGGGCAGCGCCAGGGCAAACCCGATGCACAGGGCCTGGATGAGGACGAAGACGATGGCGATGTTGCCCGCCTTGTGCCGCCGGATGAGATCCCACGAACGCATGAGTGTGCCGCTCCCCGGGCAATAACCGATCGGGCGATCGGTAAGGTTCAGCGGATGTCGCCGGCCAACGCGAGAGCCGGCGCGGCGTTGGTCTTGTCGATCATCGCCCCGCCGGTGTTGATGTCGCAGGGCAGCAGGCCGTATTGCCGGTTGTAATACAATTGGCAGATCGTCATGAAGCCCTGGTAGAAGGGCTGCTGGTCGACCGTCGCGAGCGTCTTGCCGTCCAGGATGTTCCTCACGATCTCGCGCGTCAGGTCGAAGCCGGCGTTGGGGATGTTCAGCCCGGCCTCCGCGATGGCCTTGGGCGCCATCTCCAGCGGCATGCCGCCCAGCGCCAGCACGGCCCGGGTCTGCTTGTTGCCGATCAAATATTGCGTCAGGCGCGTCAGCGTCTCCTCGAGCGAGACCGAACCGGTGTTGAGCAATTCATGGGTGATGCCGGCCGCGTCGAAGACCTTGCGCGCGCCGGCGTAGCGCAACTGGGCGTAAGTCGCCTCGGGATGCTCGACCGGGCAGACGACGTGATCGCCGCGCTGGAGGCCCGCTTCGCGCACGAGGCGCTCGGCGATCAGCGTGCCGGCCGTCTCGATCGACTGCCCGATGTAAGCCAGGCGCGCGTTGCCCCGCGCCCCCTGCGTGTCGTCGGTGTTGAAGCAGATAACGGGAATGCCGGCGTCGATCGCCTTCTTGACCGACAGGTCATAAGCCTCGTCGCTGTAGATCACGACGCCCATGCCGTCGACCTTGTTGGCGATGCAGGTCTCGATCAGGTCGTTTTCCTTGACCGGGTCGCTGTCGGCATACTGGATGTCGACCTTGCAGCCCAGCCTGGCGCCGGCTTCCTCGGCGCCCTTGTTGACCTTGAGCCAGAAGGGATTGCCGGCCGAGCCGAAGATGATCATCACGAAATGATACCGGGGCCGGGCGGCCGCCGCGGGGGCGCCCGCGGGCGATTCGGACGCATTTTCCGCGCGCCGTTCGCACCCCGGCGCCAGGCCGAGGCCCAGAATCAGGAGCAACGAAATCAGTCGCTGGCGCTTCATGTTCGATACCCTCTTCTCCGTCATTTGGGCAAAATCACGGGCCATGGCCGGGTCGCCGTTCACTGGCCGCAACGATCGATCAGGCCGTTGAGCTTCGTGCGGTAGTCCTTGAATCCCTCCCAGGGCACTTCGGGCGGGATCAGGTGATCGCCGAAAGGGATGTAGCCGCCCGTCCGCAGCACCTCGGCCACGGGCCGCAGAATCTCATCGATGCGGGCCGGCCCCTTGGCGATCTCGCTTTTTGGAATGCCGCCGCCGATCTGCAGCGTCGGATACAGCCGCCGCACCTTCACGATGTCCATGCCGCAGTGGGTCTCGAAGGGATACATCCCCGTCACCCCGGCGCTCATGAACAGCGGGATGAGCGACCAGCAATCCCCGTCGGTGTCGACGAAGATCACCTTGACCCCGCGCGCCTTGACGAAGTCGATGATCCGCTTGTAGTAGGGCAGCATGAATTCCCGGACGATGCCGTTCGAGACCATCGGCCCCTTGCCGGCCGAGACGTCCTCCCAGAAATGAAGCAGATCCACCTCGACCTCGCTCAGAACCTGTTCGTAGACGCGCAGCCACAACTCGGTGAACGTGCCCAGGATGTCGTGAACCAGGTCGGGCTCCAGGTAATAGGCCTTGAAGAGCTTCTCGTAGCCCAGCAGGTGGGCCAGCGTGCCGAACATCCCGTGCGGATAGCCGCCGATGGCCAGCGGGTAATCGCGGCGGCGATACTCGGCCACCTGGCTCGCCCAGTTGGCCGGAAAGCGCCCGGCGATGCGCTCCAAATCGACGCGCTCGGCCTTGATCCGGTTCCACGAATCCCAGTCCTTGACCGGCCACTCCAGGCCGCTGGGGATTGTGGCCTCGCGCTTGGCGAAGAGCCGCCGCGCCCCGTCCAGATCGATGTATTCGAGGAATTCAGCGTCCTCGCGCACCGTCCGCGGCTCGAACATCGGATCGAAGAGCAGGTTGACGTCCACCAGGCGCTGGGCGCCGTCCATCCGGAAATAGTCCTTGACGTCGCTGTCGAGCGAG
>JAMCWS010000354.1:6666-8454 GCA_023480605.1 bacterium | reverse complement strand
CGGCGACCTGGGAGGAGGGTTGCATCGAGACGCTCTCGACCTATCGCCACGCGGTCGATTTCCTTCACACCTACCCGGAACTGATCTTCACGCACAACGAGGCGCTACTCTACGAATGGACCGAGCGCCACGATCCGGAACTTTTCGCCGAGATCGTCCGGCTGGTCAAGGCCGGCCGGTGGAACATCTCCGGGGCGTGGTACCTCCAGCCCGACTGCAACATGCCCGAGGGCGAAACCTTTGTGCGCCTGGCCCTTTACGGCCGCCGTTACTTCGCCGAGAAGTTTGGCGTGACGACCTCGGTGGCCTACAACTTCGACGCCTTCGGCCACAACGGCTCCCTTCCGCAAATCCTGCGCGGGTTGGGTTTCGAGTTCTATATCCACACCCGTCCGGATCAGAAGGAAATCGCCCTGCCGGATTTCTTTTATCGCTGGCGGGGGATCGACGGCGCCGAGGTCTACGCTTACCGTTCGCCGTACGGGGCGTATTGCCATGAGGAGGGCCACGTCGGCCGGGCCTTGGAACGGATGATCGAGGTTTGCCGTCATCAGCCCTGGGACCAGATGTTCCTGTGGGGCGTGGGCGATCACGGCGGCGGGGCCACGCACGCCGACATGAAAATCCTGCGCGAAACCATGGCGCGTGACGACCTGCCCTATGAACTGCGCCACAGCACGCCCGAGGCCTTCCTGGCGGCGATGAAGCGCCAGCGGTCCGACCCGCCCATCCACGAGGGCGACATCCAGCGCTTCGCGGTCGGCACTTACACCGCCGACGCCGGCACCAAGCGCCGCCACCGCAAGCTCGACAGCACGCTCCACAAAGCCGAGCGCTACGGTGCGGCGGCGGCCATCCACGCCGGCGCCGAGCCCCCGGCGGCCAGCCTGGCCGAGGCCTGGCGCGGCCATATGTTCAACACCTTCCACAACATCCTGCCGGGCGACTCGACCGAGGCGGGCCTCGAATCGGCCGCCGCGATCGCCGGCCACGCCCAGAGCGAGGGGCGGGGCGAAGGGTTGCCGCTTTTTGTTTTCAACCCCCACCCCTGGCCGGTAATGGCCCCGGTCGTCACCGAGTTTCAATTGGGCTGGCGGCCGGCCTCGCTCGACCGCGCCAAACCGCTCGTCAACGTGCGTCTCCAGACTGTCGAGGGCGAGGAGGTGCCCGTCCAGACTGAATGCGTATCCACACGAATCGGCATCGACTGGCGCCGGCGGATCAGCTTCCTCGCGGCCGTCCCCGCCGGCGGCGTGCGGCGCTACCGGGTCATCAAGGAAATGGACCGGCCGGTCCTTAACGCGCCGGTCGACCGGATCGAGGCATCCGACGATGACGCCACCACCAAAAACGACTTTTTTCGCCTGATGGTCGTCGAGAACGAATTTTTCCGGCTGGAGATCGAGAAGGCGAGCGGTTGGGTTCGGCGCCTCTACGACAAGCGCGCCGACCGCGAGATGATCGCCGGCCCGGCCTTCGTGCCCATGGTGATGAACGACTCGGGGTGCGTCGAGGACTACAACCGCAAAGCCTACGACGAGAAACTCGGCACCTTCCGCTTCGTGGATGACGAGACGACCGGCGCCCTGATCAATGGCGAGCCGGGCTGCCACGGCGGCGTGGAGGTGCTCGAACGGGGTCCCGTGCGGACCGTCCTGGGAACGCTCCTGCGCTACGGGCGCTCGGATATTTACATGCGCTACATCCTCTGGCACGGCCTGCCCTGGTTCGACGTGGAGATGCGCCTGCACTGGACCGAGCCGCGTCGGATGCTCAAGCTGTCCATCC
>JAMCWS010000354.1:0-6656 GCA_023480605.1 bacterium | reverse complement strand
GCCCTCGCCCATCCGTCAGGCCCAGGCCGGAATCGCTTTTGGAGCGATCGACCGCTCCCTCGACGGTTACGAAAACACCTGCAACCGCTGGGTGGCGCTGCGCCGCGAGGATGGTTACATGGTGGCGATCCTGAACGAGGCCCTGCATGGCTTCAGCGTGACGCCCGGCGAGTTCCGCCAGAGCCTGGTGCGCAGCGTGATCGCCAATTACAATCCGCCGATCGAGCCGTACCGTAAGAACCACCCGGCGCCGTTCCTCGACCTGGGCCAGCACGACATCCTGCTGCGCGTGACGGGCGGACCGGCCGACGAGGCCGCCCGGCGCATCGGCCACGACAGCGAACTGCTGCGCCTGCCCTTGGATGCGCGGCTCATCTTCCCCTCCACCCGCCGAAACGGAACCGAGCGGAGCACGCTGCCGGGGGTGGTCGAACTGAGCGACACGCGGATCGTCATGACCGCGCTCAAACGTTCCGAGGACGGCGCGGCCTGGATCGTGCGCGGCCTCAACGCGACCGCCGAACCCGTGGCCTGCGAGGTGCGTTTCGCCGGCTGCGAGCCGGTGGCGGCCCGGTTTGGCCCCTGGCGGGTGTTCACCTGGCGCACCGAAGCGGGTCGTTTGAAACTATCGACAATGGAGGAGGAATGAACGTCATGAGCGAAAACCGTGGATCAATCCTGAGCCGGCGAGATTTTCTCCGGCAGCTTGGTTTGGCGGCCGGGGCGGCTGCTTTCGGCTTGACCGGCCGGATGGCTGGCGCTGTTCAGACTCAATCGGCTCCCGGTGTCGGGAAAAAGGGGATCAACATCCTCTTCCTCATGAACGACGAGCACAACTTCAAGGTTCTCGGCGCCTCGGGCAATCTCGTTGCCCACACGCCCAACCTGGACCGGCTGGCGCGCGAGGGAGTTTTCTTCGAAAGTGCCTTCGTGCCGGTTCCCTACTGCTCGCCGACGCGGGCCTCGCTGATCAGCGGCCAGTATCCACACCGACTGATCGCCTCGCGCTGGGACGGCCCATCGGCGCACCCTCCCGGCATTTTGTGGAACATCGAATGGCCTCACGGCGTTGTGGGAACCGATTTCCCGACCACTGAAATGATCCTTTACGAACACGGCTGGAAGACCGACCACCGGGGCAAGTGGCACCTGGGCGACACCGGCGACCTCCCCTGTTACGTCTCGACCGGGCGCGGTCCTCAGTGTTACGTCGACGAGGGCTACGAGGCGTATTTCAACGCGCATGTGCCGCCCGATCCCGGGGCGCAAAGCGCCGACCGTCAGCCACCCCGCGGCACCTTCGTGGCCGAAGAAGCCCCCTATCAGAACCGGCCGACACACATGACACCGGCGATCATCGAGGCGCGCCGCAATCTTCTCGCGCAACTCGACAAGGGCGATATCGACTCCAAGCTCGGCCCTGGCCTCAATTCGTCCATGACCATCGGCAGCACCGACATCCCGCTCGATTTCCAGCAGGAAGGCTACATCGCCAAACAGGTCATCGAGAAGATCGAGGAATTCACCCCTCAAGGTAATTGGATGATCACCTGTTCGTTCAGCCCCCCCCCACATGCCTTATGTTACTTCCGAACCCTATTACAGCCTGACGCCGCGCGACAAGGTGCCCATACCCGATAACGCTGACAAGTTCCCTGCCTGGATGGAGGACAACCTCAGCCGGGTGATTGGGAAAGCATGCGGTCCGGAGGCGCTGCGCGAATATGCCGCCGTCTACTACGGCCAGGTGGCGGCGATGGATGCCCTGTTCGGCAAAATTCTCGCCAAGCTCGACGAACTGGGCGTGGCCGATCGCACCCTGGTCCTCTTCACCGCGGATCACGGCGACATGGTCGGCGCCCACGGTTGCGAGGGCAAGAGCGTCCACGCGTTCTACGACGACCTTGTCCACGTGCCGATGATCATGCGCCTGCCGGGTGTCATCCCGGCCGGCAAACGGGTCGACGAACTGGTCAGCTCGCTCGACGTCATGCCGACGCTGCTTGACTATGCGGGCCTGGCCATTCCCGACGCCGTTCAGGGCCGTTCGCTGCGCCCGCTGATCGAGGGGCGGCCCGGGCCTTGGGCGGAACGGTATGTCTTCAGCGAAACGGCATCCAATCCCAAGGATGTCCAGCGCATGATCCGCGACAAACGGTGGAAGTATGTCTTCCGCTCGAACAAACGGCTCGATCTCTACGACCTGGCGACCGATCCCGAGGAGAACATCAACCTATTCGATGATCCGGCGACCGCGAAGCCCGAACATATCGCCAAGGCCCGCGAATTGCACGCCGCCTTGCATCGCTGGATGGTCGAAAGCGAAGATCCATATGCGCAGTATGTACCCGAGCAGTTGAATCTGGAAACCAAGACGAACCAGTCGGCGCGCAAACGGCGGCCGGCGGCGATGGCGGGTTGATCTGCCGCGGCCGTATGTCCGGCGCAACAAACGCGAGGCCGCTGATGACGGCGAGCGCATAACTCACAAGGGGAAGGTGCGAAGTAACGATGGAAGACTTGAAACGCAGGGATTTCCTCAAACTGGCGGCGGGCGGTTGCCTGGCGACCATGCTGTCCGGGCTGACTCGGGCCGTGCAGGCGGGTGCGGCAACTGGGCGGCCCAACATCCTCCTGATCATGACCGATGACATGGGATTCTCCGATATCGGTTGTTACGGCGGGGAGATCCCCACGCCCAACATTGACAAGCTCGCTGCCGGCGGCTTGCGTTTCACCCAGTTTTACAATACCGCGCGCTGCTGCCCCACCCGCGCCAGCCTCCTGACTGGCCTCTATCCGCACCAGGCGGCCATCGGCGGCATGACCGACGTCTATCGCCCGGCACCGGACGGTTACGTGGGTGACCTGAGCCGCAACACGGCCACGATCGCCGAAGTGCTCAAGCCGGCCGGATATGCAACTTACATGGCCGGCAAGTGGCACGTGACGACGTTTATCCGCAAGGACACCCCCGAGCTGCGCCATAATTGGCCGCTCCAGCGCGGTTTTGATCGCTACTACGGCATACTCGGCGCTCAGGCCGACTACTTCAAGCCCAACACCCTCGTGCGTGACAACGCGCCCATCTGGGCCGACAAGGATCCGGAGTATACGCCTGAACAATATTACCTCACCGACGCCATCACCGACCACGCGGTCAAGTATCTCAATGAACACATGGAGAAAAAGGCCGACCAGCCCTTCTTCATGTATGTGGCCTATACGGCGGCCCATTTCCCGCTGCATGCTCCTGAGAACGAGATCGCCAAGTTCAAGGGCAAGTACGATGGTGGTTATGAACCGATCCGCAAAGCCCGCTACGCGCGTGAGCGCCAGATGAAGTTGATCCACCAGGATTGGGATTTGAGCCCGCAGTTTGGCAAGTGGGAAGACGTTAAAAACAAGGATTGGGAGGCGCGCTGCATGGAAGTCTTCGCGGCCCAGGTCCACCGGATGGACACCGGGGTCGGCAAGATCCTGGATGTCCTCGAAAAAAGCGGCCAGATGGACAATACGCTGATTCTATTCCTCCATGATAACGGGGGCAACGCGGAGAAGGTCGGGCGTGAGGCCCCCGGCGGGATCGAGCCGCCCCTACCCGGCCCCACTGGCACCACCATCACGTATGGCGAGGCCTGGGCCAATGTCTCCAACACGCCATTCCGCTACTACAAACACTTCGTCCACGAAGGGGGAATCTCGACGCCGCTGATCGCCCACTGGCCCTCGCGGATCACCCGCCGGGGCGAGATCGAAGAACAACCGGGCCATCTGATTGACATCATGGCCACCTTCGTGGACGTCTCCGGCGCGGAGTATCCCGGTCGGATCGGCGACCGCACGATTCAGCCCATGGAGGGGTGCAGCCTCGTGCCGGCGTTCGCGGGCCGGCCGGTCGTCCGGAAAAACTCCCTCTTCTGGGAACACGAAGGCAATCGCGCCATTCGCGAAGGCTGCTGGAAACTGGTCGCCAGGGGACGCTATGGCGCCTGGGAACTGTATGACATGGAAAAGGACCGCACCGAATTGCACGACCTGGCCGCCGCAATGCCCGACAAGGTAAAAACGATGGCCGCCGACTGGGACGCCTTCGCTCACCGAACTCACGTCATTCCGTGGCCGGGGCGCGTCATGGCCTATGGCCCTCAGGGCGCGAAGTAGCCCTGTGTCATCGGATTCGCGTTTGTGACATGGAGAAGATTCACCGATTACAGTCAATCGTGGTCGTTTCCGTTTCCACGATGAATCGGGCAATACTGACATGGTGGCCGCCTTCCAGGCCTACCAGGAAATCGGTTACCAAGGCCTGACGCGGCCCGATCTCCCCGTCCCGGACGCCATGTCCTTCACTCCTTTGTATCATAACCGGAGAATTCCATATGGATCTGGTCACACGACAGATGCGCATCAAGCTCAGCCGCATCGAAACTTCCTACCGGCCGCTGCGGTTTGAGACCATTGCCGAACTGGACGCGCAGTGCTGGGACACCAAAGACCATCTGCGCGCGGAGCCGAAGGACGTGGCGTGGCGGCCGGTCGCTCGCGATACGACCTGGGGCGGAGCCTGGATGACGCGATGGTTTGTCAGCGATTTCACCGCCACCCCGGCCTGCGCCGGGCGGCGGCTATTCGTCAGGGCCAGGACAGGCGCCTTTGAAACCATGGTGTTCGTCAACGGCAAGCCGGCCGGGGTGTTCGACGGGCACGTGATCAACACCCCGTCGATCAACCATAGCGTTGTCTGCACATGTTGGATATCGTCCCATCACTTGCATGTGGACGCCCCCGATGGGATGATCCGCTCACAGTTGGGCAGTTCAGACGTCAGGGTCGGCGAGATGACCCATACGAGGACGAGGATATCAAAATGACCGACGCACATGACCGGAAAAGTCCGCGGGAGGTGACGCGACGTTTGTTCCTGAAAGGCGTTGCGGCAAGCGCGGCGAGTGCCGCGGTGACGTCCACCACAATCCAAGGCGCGTCCAAGGCCATCGGCCCGCGCCCCGGTAAAATAATCAAGATCGGCGTGGTGGGCGGCAATTTCGGCAGGTCTTTCCATTGGCACCTTCATCCCAACAGCAAGGTGACGGCCGTTTGTGACCTGCGCGACGATCGCCTCGAAACGCTCAGAAAGACATATCGTTGCGACACCGCATACAAGAATTTCCGCACCTTTCTGAAAAAAGCGGATCTCGACGCGGTCGCCGTCTTCACCCCGGCCCCGCTCCATGTGTGGATGGCGACCGAGGCGATGAAAGCCGGCAAACACGTCATCAGTGCCGTGCCGGCGGGGATGTCACTCGAGGAATTGGGGCAACTCATCGAATGCAAGGTCAAGACCGGCATGACCTACATGATGGCCGAGACGAGTTTTTTCCGTCCCGAGATCATCACCTGCCGCGAGTGGCGCCAGCAAGGCAAGTTCGGCACGATTTTCCACTCGGAGGCCGAGTATCATCATGAGGGATTAATTCCGCTGATGTTTGACGAACGCGGCTTTCCAACCTGGCGTCACGGTTTTCCGCCGATGCATTACCCCACACACTGCACGGGTATGATCATCCCGGTGACCGGCGAGCGGCTGGTGGAAGTGCAGGCGATCGGTTGGGGCGACGGCCACGAGATTTTACAGACGAACGAATACGAGAATCCCTTCTGGAACACCGTCGCTTTCTACAAAACCTCGGGCGGTCATAGTTGCCGTGTCGCGGTCTGCTGGCACATTGCCGCCGGCGGCACCGAACGCGGCCAATTCCATGGCGACCGGATGTCTTACGTTATGGAACGGCCCGAGGGTTCGCCCAATATCGTCTATACCATCCGCAAGGGGAAGGAAGTCGTGCTCGACGCCAATGGCTATCCGGAAGGCGACGTCCATCGCGAGCCTTTTGCCCAGCCGAATCACTGGGAAAGGCTGCCCGAACCGTTGCGTATTGCCAGCGGTCATGGCGGCTCCCATACATTCATCACGCACGAGTTTATCGGCGCGCTGTTGGAGGAGCGCGAACCGCTGGTGAATGTTTACGAAGCGGCGGCCTACACCGCGCCGGGGATCGTCGCGCATCGATCGGCGCTCAAGGGGGGCGAGTCGCTCAAAGTTCCCAGCTTCGATGTCTGAGTGGCGCCAGGAATCAACCCGACTTTGGCCATGGGAAAAGCGGAACATACTTTCACTCTCCGCTACGTCGTGCCCGGCGTAACGACGTAAACCAAGAAGTCCAGGTTAAGGAAAAGACCGTCGGGAAGTTGCGGACGCCGATTCACGCCGTTTCGGTCCGCGCCTCCAGCGCCCTGCGAACGCGCGCGGCGAAGTCGTCAACCTGGCCGGTCTCTTCGAATCCCACGATCATCGTGTCGACGGCGCCCAGGCCCAAAACGAACCGGATCGACTGGTCGATCTTATCCGGTTCTTTGCTGAATCTCCCTTCGCCGATCAACTTCATTCCGATGATCCCCTTGCCCTGGTCGCGCAGCTTCTTGACGATCGCGGCGACGGCCTCGGGGTCCGTATCGTCCATCTTTTCGCCAAAGGCATTGATGCGCGCGTGCACGACCTGGACCCACGGATTATCGAGGCAAGCCTTGAGCGCATCGAGCGAGTGGCATGAAACGCCGTGGGCGCGAATCATCCCTTTTTCGCGCAGTGCCGC
>JAMCWS010000018.1 GCA_023480605.1 bacterium | reverse complement strand
GTGGCCGTGGCGGCGCCGGCGGCGGCCGCGGATGCGGCGGCGCCCGTGAGCGGCGTCGTGACGGCGGTGTTGTTCGCGGCCGGCGTGGCGCAGATCGTCATCCTCGACCGCATCCTTACCGCGCGCAGAAAGCGAGTGTTCCATGTTTCTTGAATTGTTCAAAGGCTTCGCCGTCACCTTCAAACATATTTTCAAGAAGCCCGTGACGTTCAACTACCCGGAAGTCAAGCGGCCCCAACCGGCCATCTTCCGCGGCCGCCATCGCCTTCAGCGCTATGAAAACGGCCTGGAGCGTTGCGTCGCCTGCGCGCTGTGCGCCGCCGTCTGTCCGTCGGAGGCCATTTACATCGAGGCGGCGGCGAACGACCCCGAGCATCCCATCGGCGCCGGCGAGCGTTACGCGCGCGTCTACCAGATCCACCAGCTCCGCTGCATCTGGTGCGGCTTCTGCGAGGAGGCCTGCCCCGAGGACGCCATCGTCATGGGGCCGAATTTCGAACTGGCCGGTTACGAACGCAGCAAGTTCGTCTGCGGCAAGAACCAGATGCTCGATCCGCCCGAGAAGGGCTTCGGCAAGCCGGCCGACCTGAAGGTGAATCAGCCGTTATAATTTTTCGGAGTTCAAGCTTCGGCTTGCATATGCAAACTAAAGTTTGAACTCCAAACTCAACAGACCTGATCGAAGGGAACACTATGCTGATCCAGAGCATTTACGGCATCTTCTGCTTCGTGGCGCTGTTTTCGGCGCTGCTGGTGGTATTCTCGCCCCACCCGGTCTACGGCGCCCTATACCTGGTCACGACGATGCTGTCGATCGCCGGGCTGTTCGTCCTGATGAACGCGCAACTCGCGGCGGCCTTTCAGGTGATCGTCTATGCCGGCGCCATCATGGTTCTGTTCATGTTCGTCATCATGCTCCTCAACCTGGGCCGGCAGGACGGCCCGGCCGTGCGCACGCGCGGCGTCCGCTGGTGGGGGCTTGTTTTCGGCGGCGTTTTCCTGGCGCAGGTGGTGGCGATGGTCGCCCAACTGGTCACGCGCCCCGTCGGCGCGGCGGCGCCCTCGGCGGCGCCCTCGGCGGCGGCGGCTTTCGCCAGCGTGCGCATCCACGAAGTGGCCCGCCTGCTGATGACCGATTACGTTTATGCGTTCGAGATGACCTCGGTGCTGCTGCTCATCGCCATCGTCGGCGCGGTGGTGCTCGCTCGCCGGCAACTCGTGCAAGGAGTGAGCGAAGAAGATCTCCGGTCATAAGGATGATAAGAACGATGGGACCAATGGGACGAATGGGACCAATGATTAATAAAAAACCGGACGCCTTCAAACGCCATGGATCCCATGGGTCCCATCAATCCCATCCGGCCGCCGAAACCACGCTGAAGGAAACCAACCAATGACCTACATGATCCACGGCAACCTGATCCTGGCGATGGCGATCTTCACGATCGGCATGCTGGGCATCCTGTGGAAGCGCAACGCGATCGCGATCTTCATGTGCGTCGAACTGATGCTCAACGCCGCAAACCTTGTTTTCGTCACGTTTGCCCAGAGCCTTGGGCAGGCGCGCGGCGTGGCCGTCTTCCTGTTCGTCATCACCGTGGCGGCGGCCGAGGCGGCCGTCGGGCTGGCGCTGTTCATCAAGGTATTCAACGACAAACAAACCATCGAGGCCGACCGCCTCGACATGCTGCAACACTGATCGGGACGACTACCGTGGAATTTTCAATCGAGCAGATCCTGCATTCGCTCCGGCTGACCTCCCCGTTGCTGGTGCTCATCTTCGCCGCCATGGCCGTGCTGGTGGCCGACGTCCTGCTGCCGCGCGCCCACCGCTGGACGCTGGCCCTGATCGGCATGGCCGGCATCGGCCTGGCGCTGGTGGCCCTTTACTGGGCCAGGCCGCCGCAGCCGATGGACACGAATTACCTGGAGTTGGCCTTCGGCGGCACGATACAGGCCGGCTACCTGACCTTTCTCGCCCATAACGTGATCCTGGCCACCGGGCTGTTCCTCATCCTGATCTCGCCCAATTACCTCGCGGGACGGGCCGTCCCCCACGGCGAGTATTATGCCCTGCTGCTGCTGGCCACGCTGGCGATGATGGCCCTGGCCTCGTCGAACGAACTGCTCACCCTCTTCCTCAACATCGAGCTGCTTTCGATCACGCTTTACATCCTGACGGGCATTGAAAAAAACAATCTGCGTTCGAGCGAAGCGGGCTTCAAGTATTTCCTGCTCGGCTCGTTCGCCGCCGCCTTCCTGCTGCTGGGCATCGGATTCGTCTACGGCGCCACCGGTCAGACCCGCTTCGACGCCATCGGCCAGGCGATCGCCGCCGGCCGGATTCTCAACCCCGCTTATCTGGCCATCGGCGTCGGGCTGTTGATGATCGGCCTCGGTTTCAAACTCACCCTCGCCCCGTTCCACATGTATGCGCCCGACGTGTATGAAGGGGCGCCCACCCCCATCGCCGCGGCCATCGCCACCGGCTCGAAGGTCGGCGGCTTCGTGGTGTTCTTCAATCTGATGGCCATCGTCGCCGGCTGGCGCGACCTGCCGCAGGGGCTGTGGGTCGCCCTTTACGCCATCGTCGCCGCCAGCATGGTGGTGGGCAACGTCGGCGCCATCGTGCAGCCCAATCTCAAGCGCCTGCTGGCTTACTCGTCCATCGCCCACAGCGGCTACACGCTCGTGCCGATGGTCGTCCTGCTGCGGCGGCCCGACTTGCTGGCCGAAGCCCGTGTGGCCGTCGCCTACTACCTGCTGGCCTACACGCTGATGACGCTGCTGGTCTTCGGCGTGGCGACGACGCTCGGTCCCCTGGGCGAGGGCAGGATCAGTCACTACGCCGGCCTGGGCCGCCGCTCGCCGGCCTTGGCGATGATCATGGCTCTGGCACTCGTTTCGCTGGTCGGCGTCCCCCCGACGGTGGGCTTCTTCGGTAAATTGCGTCTGTTTTCGGTGGCCATCGAAGGCGACCACATCCGCCTTGCCGTTCTGGGCGTGCTGGCCTCGGTGGCCTCGGCGTTTTATTACCTGCGCGTCACCGTCACCATGTATATGGAGGAACCCAGCCCCGAGGCCGGCGAACGATTGATTCCGGCCGAAGGAGTGAATTTCGTCATCTTGACGGTCGGCGCGGTGGGCGTTTTCGTCTTCGCCGTCTTTCCGTGGCTGTATCTGTTCGCCGCGTAGAGAATGGGACGGATGTGACGGATGGGACCGAAAGGACAAGCACGGTTGAGCCTATGCTCAGTGCCTGGTCCGTTTTCTCGTGATCGTGATCGTGATCGTAATCGTAATCGGATTGAAAATGATGAACCGCCACTCCAACGCCAGTACTAACAACATCGATCACGATCACGAAAAAAACAATATCATCAGCATATACGCTGACCCGCATTGAATGATGGAGTCTTGACACGCATGAATCCCCAACTGATCCTGCTCATTCCAGTGCTTCCCCTGCTCGCTTTTCTGGCCAACGGGCTTTTTGGCCGCTGGCTCGGGCGCGCCGGCGGGTGGCTGGCCGTTCTGTGCATGGGAGGCTCGGCCGTGATCGGCGCCGTGCTATTCATCGGTGCGCTGGGCGGGCGCATTGCCCTGCCGGTCGACGTCACGCTCTGGCAATGGCTGGCCGTCGGGGATCTGAGCGTGCGCGTCGGCTTCCACGTCGACCAGCTCACCTGCCTGATGCTCTTTTTCGTGACGTTGGTCAGCTCGCTCGTTTTCCTTTATTCGATGGGTTACATGGAAGGCGACCCCGGCTTCAACCGCTTTTTCGCATACATGGGGCTGTTCGACTTCAGCATGCTCGTGCTGGTGTTGGGCGACAGCCTGCCGGTGATGTTCGTCGGCTGGGAAGGCGTCGGCCTGTGTTCCTACCTGCTCATTGGCTATTACCTGGCGCTGCCGGGCGCGGCCGACGCCGGCAAGAAGGCCTTCATCGTCAACCGCATCGGCGACTTCGGCTTCCTGGTGGCGATGTGCATGCTCTTCAAGGCCACCGGCACCCTTCATATCCAGACCATCCTGGGCGAGGCCGCGGCCGGCGCCAATCCGCTCCTGCGCGCCGGCGGAGCCTTCGTCACCGCATTGACCCTGATGCTCTTCCTGGGCTGCACCGGCAAAAGCGCCCAGATTCCGCTGTTCGTCTGGCTGCCCGACGCGATGGCCGGCCCCACCCCCGTCTCGGCCCTCATCCATGCGGCGACCATGGTGACCGCCGGCGTCTACCTGATGGTGCGCCTCTCGGCGCTGTTCGCCCTGGCGCCGGCGACGATGCTGGTGGTGGCGATCGTCGCCGCCCTCACCGCCTTCGTGGCCGGCTCGATCGCCCTCACGCAGCGCGACATCAAGAAGGTGCTGGCCTACTCGACCGTCAGCCAGCTCGGCTACATGTTCCTGGCCTGCGGCGTCGGGGCGTTCGTCGCCGGCATTTTCCACGTTTTCACTCATGCGTTTTTCAAGGGCCTGCTCTTCCTCGGGGCCGGCAGCGTCATTCACTCGGCCCACCACGAGCAGGATTTGTTCAACCTGGGCGGCCTGCGGCGCGCCATGCCCAAGACGGCCGTGACGTTCTTCATCGCCTGCCTGGCCATCGCCGGCATCCCGCCCCTGGCCGGTTTCTTCTCGAAGGACGAGATCCTTTGGCAGACGTTCGCCTCCGGCCGCCTCGGGTTGTGGGTGCTGGGCGTGGTGACGGCCCTCATGACCGCGATATACAGCTTCCGCGCTTATTTCCTGACGTTCGAAGGCGAAAGCCGCCTGGAAAAGGCCCATGGCCACGGACACGGCGACGCCCACGGCCACGGAGCGGTGCACGAGTCGCCGGCGACGATGACCATCCCCCTGATCCTTCTGGCCGTCGGCGCCGTCGGCGCGGGTTTCCTCAACCTGCCGCCGCTTTTCCTGGGCGGCGAGGGCAAGGAGGGCGTCGTCAGCACGTTCCTGGAGCCGGTGTTGGCGCCGGCGCGCGAGATCATCGCCGCGCGCGCCCACATGGCGGCGGCCGGCGAGGCCGTCCATCACGGCGCTGGACTTGAAGTGGGGCTGATGCTCTTCTCGATCGCGCTGGCCGTCGCCGGTCTGCTGCTGGCCCGCCACTACGCGCTCAAGGCCTGGCCCGCCGCCGCCGACCGGGCGGCCCACCGCTTCGGATCGCTCTACCAACTCAGTTACCACCGCTGGTGGTGGGATGATTTCTACAACCTAGCGGTCGCCGGCGGCCTGCGCGGCGTCGCCCGCCTGGCCACATGGTTCGACCGCTGGATCATCGACGGCATCCTGCACACCATCGGCGGCCTGGCCAGCCTGGGCAGCCGGGCGCTGCGCGGACTTCAGAACGGGCAGGTCCAGTCCTACGCCCTCGGCTTCCTGGTAGGCGTGAATGTGGTCGTCTGGCTGGTGCTGTGGTTTTAATTCGTGATCGTGATCGTAGTCGTAATCGTAATCGATCAGGTTCCGGTAGCGAGGATTATGGGAACAAACGGAAAAAACGTCCGATTACAATTACAAACACGAGCACGCGATGAGAGAGAGTATATTGGCGATAAGATTCAAGGTCTGGATGATCGGTAGGATTCGATTACGACTACGATCACGATAACGAATTAATGGGGATAACCATGGAACTGACAAACCTGCAACATGTTAGCCTGCTGGCGATGGTTTTTCTACCCATCGCGACCGCCCTGCTGGCGGCTTTCGCCCAGCCCGTCGGGCGCGAGGGACTCTCGCGCTGGATCGCCCTGGCCGGCTCGATTCTGACGCTGCTGATCTCCCTGCGTTTCGTGCCCGGCATCGTGCATGACCCCGGCGCGTTCACCGCCTCGGTCAATATTCCCTGGATCGAAAACCTCAACATCAGCCTGCTGCTCGGGCTCGACGGCCTTTCCGGCTCGCTTGTGATCCTCACCAACCTGCTCGTGCTGCTGTCGATTCTCGGCTCATGGACGGCGATCCAGAAACGCCAAAAAGAATTCTACTTCTTTTTACTACTCCTCCAATCGGGGATATTGGGCACGTTTCTCGCACTGGACCTGGTCGTCTTCTACATCTTCTGGGAACTGATGCTCGTGCCGCTCTACTTCCTCATCGGCATTTTCGGTTCGGGCCGGCGCGTTTACGCAACGATGAAGTTCTTCCTCTACACGATGGCCGGGTCGGTGCTGATGCTGCTGGGCATCCTGACCCTTTACTTCCAGAGCCGCCCCTTCTGGAACGGCCAGGGCACCTTCGACGTCCTGCAACTGACCGAAATCACCGCTCGCCTGCCGTCGACGGTCCAGATGGCGGTCTTCGCGGCCTTCATGCTCGCCTTCGCCATCAAGGTTCCGCTCTTTCCGCTCCACACCTGGCTGCCCGACGCCCACACCGAGGCTCCGACGGCGGGCTCGGTTATCCTGGCCGGCGTGCTGCTCAAGACGGGCGTTTACGGCATGATGCGTTTCTGCATCCCGATGTTCCCGGCGATGGCCGTGCAAGCCGCGCCCCTCATGATGACCCTGGCGGTCGTCGCCATTATCTACGGCGCGCTGACGGCCTTCGCCCAAACCGATATGAAGCGTCTCGTCGCCTACTCCTCGGTCAGCCACATGGGCTTCATCGTCCTGGGGATCTTCGCCTTCCAGCAACAGGCGGTCACCGGCGCGGCCCTCCAGATGCTCAACCACGGCATCTCGACCGGCGGCCTGTTCCTCTGCGTCGGCTATCTTTACGAACGCCGCCACACGCGCGAGATGGGCGAGTTCGGCGGCCTGGCCCACAACCTGAAGATCTACGCCGTGCTGACCGGCCTGATGGTCCTCTCCTCGGTCGGCCTGCCCGGACTCAACGGCTTCGTCGGCGAATTCCTCATCTTGCTGGGATCCTACAAGGTCTGGTGGCTGTGGGCGGTCGCGGCCGCGACGGGCGTCATCCTGGCGGCCTGCTATTTGCTGCGGATGATGCAACTGACCTTCTTCGGCGCCTTGGATAAGGACGCCAACAAAAGCCTCAACGACCTGAACCTGCGCGAGGCCTTCACGCTGGCGGCGCTTTTGCTATTCGCCTTCTGGATCGGCCTCTACCCGATCCCTTTCACCCGGGCTCTCGATCCGGCCTCGGCGACGATCGTCCGCGCGGTCGAGACGCCCGAGACAACGATGACGGCCCGCCTTTCCGCCCCCGCGGCGCGATAATTTGCCCCCCTCCGGCAGCGCCAGGCAAGGCGAAGGCCCGTGGCCTCCAGCCTTCAGCCTCCAGCCTCCGTCTGACACGGCGTCGTCTTTCGCCGGTTATTCGGCTTCCTCCCCCCTTTTTTGCGGGAAAATTCCGTTTTTCCGCGTTACAGTACCAATTCGATCGGTGGGGGAGGGAAACCGAAAGTGAACGACATGACGTTGAATATTACGGATCGCCGCGCCGACGCGGCATTTCTCCAGTTCCGGCAATACGGCATTCTGGGAGCGGGCAAGAGCGGCTTGGCCGCCGCCCGCCTGCTTGCCCGCCTTGGCCGGCGCGTGGTGATCTTCGACGACTTCGCCGATCCTGGCGAGGCGCGATTCGCCGAACTCGCCGCCGCCGGGATCGGTCTGCGATTCGGATCCGAGGCCGGCCTCGACGGCGTGCAGGCCTTGGTGGCCTCGCCCGGCATCGCCGCCGGCCACCGCCTGTTGCGCACGGCGGCGAAGGCGGGGATGCCCGTGCGCGGCGAACTCGAACTAGCCTGGTTATGCGCGGGTGGCTCGCGCGTGGTCGCCGTCACCGGCACCAACGGCAAAACGACCACCACCACCCTGATCGAAAAAATCTGTCAGCAGGCCGGACTGCGGGCCGTCGCCTGCGGCAACATCGGCCACGCCTTCTCCGACGCCGTCATGGAGAGTCATGACGCGCTGGCCCAGACGGTTTTCGTGGTCGAAGTCAGCAGTTTCCAACTCGAAACCGTCGAGTTTTTTCAACCCGACGTGGCCCTCATCCTCAACGTGACGCCCGACCACCTCGACCGTCACGCCTCGATGGAGGAATACGCGCGCCACAAGCAACGCATCACCGACAACCAGGCTTCCGAGCAGACTCTGGTCATCAACCAGGACGATGCTTTCTGCCTCGCCGATCAGGTAGATGGCTTTGACGCGTCCGGCCAGCAGTTCGGTCATGGTGTCGAAGGGGCTGTTTTTATCGCGCCCGCCGGCGATCAGGTGCACACCCCCTTCGAACGCGGCCAGGGCTTGGCGCATGGCGTCGATGTTGGTGGCCTTGGAGTCGTCGATATATTGCACGCCGCGCAGGATGGCGACCAATTCCATGCGATGAGGGGCAGCGCGGAATTCGGCCAGCGAGCGGGCGGCCGCCGCCGGGTCGATACCCAGCGCGTCGGCGGCGCACAGAGCCGCCAGCGCGTTGGCCACGTTGTGCAGGCCGATCATCGTGAGTTCGTCCATCGACATGAGGCGACGCGGCTTCTGCCCCGGGCGCGCCAGGATC
>JAMCWS010000262.1 GCA_023480605.1 bacterium | reverse complement strand
AGCGCGCGTAAACGACGCACTTGTCGAACACGCGGAACCGGTTGTTTTCGATCACGATGTTGCGATGATAACACTCCGGCGTGAAGTGGGGCCGCTCGATCTCGGGGTCGATGTCGATCGCGCCCCGACCCCAGACGCCGAAGTTGCAGTTGTCGAACAGGTTGCCCGTGATCCGCACGTCGCGCACCTTGCCCGACTCGAACCAGTAATTGGCGTCGCCCGAAATTTTGAGCGCCGAGCCGGGCGTGTGGAAGGTGTTGCCCTCGATGCGCACCTTGCCGGCGGTGCTTACGAGCGGGCCGCGGGCGCGGTTGTTGCCCATCGTGCAGTTGCGGATCGTCAGGTCGGGGATGGCGTCGAGGTTGGCCACCACGTCGCCGACGCGCACCGCCTCGGGCAAAGGCCCGCCGAAGGTCACCCGCGTGAAGCGGCAATTGAGCCGCTCGGTCGACGCGGCGGCCGCTTCGTGATAGGTCAGCAGCGTGTCGTTGCGGACGAACTCCATCCGCGCGCCGGGCTCGGCGACGTCGATGCCCACCTGCTGCGGATGAATCAACTCGATCTCGATCGTGTCGGGCGCCGGGCGCGCCGCGATGCGGGCGTAAATGCCGTGGACGTTGCACGGGTCGTCCATCTGGCGCTCGAAAAGGCAGCCGTCCAGTTCGATCAGGCCGCGGCAATTAACGAAATGCGAGGCGTCGGCCGCGGCCGAGATCATCCGCCCGGAGCCGGGCGGCACGGTGACGCGCACGCGAGAGAGACGCACGTCGGCGCTGAGCTGCGCGATGACCCCCATGCCGCTGCAATGGTATATGTCCACGTCCTCAAGCTCGACATCGGCGCAGCGGGTCACCGCCACGCCC
This sequence comes from bacterium, assembly GCA_023480605.1. Lineage (GTDB taxonomy): Bacteria > Sumerlaeota > Sumerlaeia > MVZB01 > MVZB01 > JAMCWS01. Next base: position 7,609 of record JAMCWS010000262.1, on the reverse strand, counting down.
GGGCAAAGGCGGATATCGTGGGCCAGCGAAAGGATATTGCCCGGCTTCGGCCAGACGCGGCAACGCGCCTCGATGCGCAGGCGTCCCGGTTCGACCTCGCGCACGGCGAAGCCGAACTTGGGATTCATTACGTCAAAGACATGCCAGGCGGTCTCGTGGCGCGCTGCGTCCCACTCGAGCAGCCCCTTCACTTTTGTGGCTTCGTAGCGGTCGCCCGTGAATGCGATGTGCCCGCCATGGACCTTGTAAGGGAATTCCGCCGGGATTCGTACGTCGATCGTGCCGGCGGCTTCGTCGACCTCGAGCACCTCGCCCTGGCTGATCATCGGACGCTCCCAGTCGATGCTTAAATTACGCAGGCGCACCCCTCGCGAACCATCGAGGATGAAGGGGGTCATGTGGCCATGGAAGACGAACTGCGAGCCCTCGCCGTCGATGGTCAAATCGCGGCAACCGGCCACCGGGAAGGCGATATGCTTGAGGCCGTGGTCGTTGTTGGAGATGAAATAATAGGCTTCGAAGGCGCGGTCGGGAAAAAAGTCGTAACGCCCCTTGGGGAAGGTAAGCCGCGCGCCGGACTGGCCGGCCAGGCGCGCCAGGGCGGCACGCGCCGCCGGGGCCGTGGCGCTGCGGTCGCCGGCACGCCCGCCGAAATCGGTAATCGTATATTCCTTGAAGGGCATGGGATGCTCCTGGGGGGCAACGTGGATTGTGGGGCCGGTCGAGGACGGCGAGTGCCGATCACGACCGGAATCGCGTTATTCTTCGGCGGGAAGACACGAATGTCAAGCAACGCCCCTCGACGGGCAATGGGCCTCAGGCCGGCCAGAACCACAGGCCGCGCGCCAGGATGACGGCGCCGAAGAGGGCGATGAAGGTATAAACGCATCGCTTGAATAGCAGCGGCGATCCGCGATGCGACAGTCCGTGCCCGACGGCCAGGCCCACGGCGCAGACGGGTGCGGCCGCAAGCCCCAGGGCGACGATTTCGCGGGTGTAGCCGGCGTCGCCCGCCCCCACCATGAAGAGCCGGGCCGCGGTGCCGATCATGAAAACGGCCTGGGCGGTCGCCTTCATCTGGCGCGGGTCGCGCACGCGCGAGTAAAGGTAGAAAACCACCGGCGGGCCGGCGGCGACGAACGCTCCGCCGGTGAAGCCGCTCATGGCCCCCATGCCGACCCCGGCGCCGGCAGGCAGCGTGCGCGGCGCGTGGATGCCTCGCGTGCCGTCAAGGGCGAAAAAGAGCAGAAAGCCACCCAGCAGAACCCGGAAAACCGGCTGGTCGCCAAACCGGCAGATGAACCAATAACCGATCGGCATGCCCACGGCCGTGCCCAGCAGCAGCAGGACGGCCTCGCGCCAATCCACGCGCGAGCGGGTGCGCGCCAAGAAAAAAAGCAGCGCCATGGCGACCATGGCGTTGATGTTGGCCACCACCGAAGGGCGTTCCATCCCCAACTCGAGGAAGGAAAGCAATGCCATGGCGACGATGCCGAATCCGATGCCGCCGTAACCGTGCACGAAAGCGGCCGCGCCGATGGCCGCCATGACGACGGCATAATCCCTGAAGGCGAACAAGTCAGCGAACCTCGCTTGGGGAGGGGCTGGGGCCTCCCGCAACGGGATGCCTTTTCACGGCAAAGAGCGGCCATTGTAGCCGAATGCCGGCAAAATGCAACGGCCGCGGCGCGTTGGCGGCCGGGCCGTTCGGCCCAGGTAGCGATCGTCGTTTTATTCCGCAACCCTCTTAACGGCGGCGCGGGGCAGTGGAGCGCTTTCGGGGGGCGGGATGGTTGGCTCGATGTGCCGGGCCGCCAGGGGGCCGCCGGCGGCGCTCAGATCGACGACGCGCAAAGGCAGGCGCGCCTCCTGGGCGATCCGCGCCAGCGTCCCGCGCCGCGCCGCCCAGGCGGAGGTCAACAGCACCGCCACCAGTCCCGCCAAGCCGTCGTGCATGCACTGCTTGAGGCGCGAGCGCAATTGGCCGTCGTCCAGGTCGACGTGGTCGCCGAAAACCAGCACGCCTTCGAGCGCGCCGCCGCGCTGGGTGATAAACGGATTCGCCTCGAGCCAGCAGCGCGTGCGCGGGCCGTCGTTGCAGACGAACAGACGAAGAGGGCGCATGACGTCGGAATTGGGCTCGATCCGGGCGCCCCATTTTTTCTTGAAAAACAGGATCCCATCGTCGAGGAACGGCCGGCTGCGGCCGAAGTCGATCCGGCGGCAACCGCGCCGCGCCGCTTCTACAATGCTGTAATAATACTGCGCCGCCAGCACCCCGTCGTTGACCAGGCCGGCATCGGCGTCGAGCACGCCATTGCTCAGGGCGCAATAGGTGTCGCCCTTGCGCTGGGCCAGCACGCCCGCGACGGTCCGGCCGGCCGAATCCATGACGATCAGCAATTCGCCCTCCTCGAACTGCCGGCGGAAACTTCCGAACGGACTCAGGTAGGCGGCGTCGCCGTGACGCTCGGTGATGTAGGGAACGTGGCAGCGATGGTAGAACGACGCCAACTGGTTCGCGTCGTGAGTCACCGCATAAGTATAATTGTTGCGGCGGATTTTGTTGAGGTCGTTTTTATTGGTGTGGTTCTTGACGCTCTCGCGCGGGTCGGCTCCGGCGGGCGGGGAGTCGCGCAGTTGCCGCACGAATTGGGGGATGACCACGCCCTGGGCGGCCAGCCCGTCGCCACCCGGCGCCTTGCGGCCGCCGCCTTCGCTCAGGCTGAGGATTACGAAATCCATCTCCCCGGCCAGGGCGGCCAGCCGCGCCTCCAGTTCCTTTCGGGGTATCGTTCCCGCCGGCTCGGGTCGCAGATAATCGCCATACATGCGCTTGATAAGATAGCTGACCACGGCGCCATGGCCGACGAAAGCCACGGCGGCTTCAGGCCGGCGGATGACGCTGACGGGCAGACGCCGGTCCTGCCATATCATCGCCAGGTGCTGGAGGCGGCCGACGGTCGGCTTCAGGCCGCCGCGCAGGCGCCTTCGCGCGGCCGGCGGCAGTAATTCGAAGAGTTCATACAGCCGGTTCAACATCGGTCGGCCTCCACTTCTTGCCGATCGCCTGGGTGGCCGGCCATGAAATCGGTAAAAAAGGCCCGATTCATCGGCGCGTTGGGTCGGCGCGAGAAACAGGCGAAACGCCGGACGCCGCCCGGCCCGGCAAGCCGGTAAAGGCGCACGATCCCCAGGCGCAGAAGGTCGGCCTGTTGGTAATCGCGAAAACTCAGCTTGCGGACGTTACCGAGCGAGGGTTCGTTGTCGGCGGCGACGTTGAGAAACACCGTCCGGATGCCGCGGCGGCGCAAATACGCCAGAATGTGGGCGTAGCCGAGGCGCGATAGGCCCAGGCGACGGAAGGCCGGCCGCGTATAGGCACCCGAAAGGTATGCTCCTCCTTCGGGCAGTTCGAAAGCGTGGTCGAGCGAAGCGACGAAAAAACGGCCGTAAAGCGCCCAATTGTAACTGGCTTTTTCGCCGTTGTGATGCACGATGAACAGGTCGTTGCCCTGCCTGATCCGCTCGGTCATGTCGGCGCGCGTCAGCCAGGCGTCCTCATAATCCTTCAGCATGCGTGCCGCCTCGGGCGTTACCCGTTCAATCGTTGGGCCGCCGGCCGGGGCGGCCGGATCCGGCGTCGCGGCGTCCAGATCCAGGCGAAAAAACAGGATGCGGTCATGCCGGATGCGCAGGAGCGCCAGGATACGGGTCAGTGCCGGCTTCACTTTTAGGGTGCCATCCTTTCGCCTTCGGCGGCCGACGGGGGAATTGGCGTGGACGCCCCAACCGCGATCTCTTCACCCTTGATGAAATCGGTAAACGCCAGTTGGTTGAGCCGTTCGTTGGGGCGGCGTGAAACAAGCACCAGGCGCTTCCGGCCGCGCGGGCCGTCGAAATGATAAAACCAGACGGTTCCCAGACGCAGGACGCCCCCGCGTTGATACTCCTCGAATCCCAGTTTGCGAACGTTGGCCAGCGAGGGCTCGTTGTCGGGAACGACGATAAGGAACAGCGTCCGTACGCCACGGCCTCTCAGGTATTCGAAGATGTGCAGGTGGTTGAGGCGCGACAGGCCCTGGCGCCGGTAAGCTTGCGGTGTGTAAGTTCCACACAGGTAGGCGCACCTCTCGGGCAACTCGAACCAATGATCGAGGCCGTAAATGTAAAAACCGCGATAGAGGACCCAATTGTAATTGGCTCGCTCGCTGCCGCGGCGGACAACGAACAGATCGTGACCGTTCAGGATTCGTTCGATGACCGCCGCCCGCGTGAGCCAGTTGTCTTCATAATCCTTGAAGCTTTCGGCCGCTTCGAGCGAGATCCGCTCGATGCCAACCTCCTCGGCGACCGGCGGGGGATGCCGGGGCGTGGTTTCCATGTCCAACCGGAAGAAAACCATCCGAAAACGCCGGATCCGCAGAATCGACAGTATTTTTCGGACGGCCGCTTTGATCGCCACGACGGTATTCCTGTTCGCGGTTTTACGTCTGCCGCCGCTTCGCCCGGCGCCGGGCGTCGAGTTTGCAGCGGATCGTGTAACGCAACGCTCCGCTCGGTGGGTAGGCCCAGACGGCCCCCGGCAGGCGTCGCCAGAGGCCGGGGATGCGGAAGGTCGCCAGTGGTTTAATCGCCGGGATCGTTTCCAACCAGAGGCCCTTGCCACCCGTCGGGGGGTTGGGCATCAGTTCCCACCCCAGGTAGCGGCGGATCATATTTTCGCGGCTGAGGGCGGCCGCCAGCCGGTATTGATACCAGTGGCGCGGGTTCAATTCGATCACCTTGTAGCCCCCCGTGCGCCGGTCCAGCAGATACTCCAATTCGAACGGCCCCCGGTATTCCAACGCGTCGAGGATGGCGCGGGTGCGCGCCTGCAGGCCGGCCGGATCGGCCATGGTCTCGACGATCCGCCCCCAATCATCGGTCTGGAAAACCTTGCGGGTCGTCAGGTAAAAACGCCACTGGGGATCGTGCCAGCCGCTGACGGAAACATTGTCGGCCGGGTCGGTGCTGAGCAGTTCGGCGAAGCCCCAGTCGGCGGATTCCATTTTTTCGCGTCGGCACGAGGCGCACCCCTTGCGGAAACGTCGCCCACGGATCCTCGGAGCTGTCGAGCAGGGCCGGGGCTTCGCCCAGCCCGCGCCCGGCGACGAACTGGTAGAATCGCCGCCGGTCGAGGACCAGATCCAGGTCCAGGCCGGGCCCCAGCAGAAATCGCGTGTTGGGCAGCAGTTCGTGGATTTCGGGCCGCGCGAACAAGTCGTAGAACACTTCCGAGACAAACAGGAACACCTTGGGCGCGGCCGGATCGACGCGGGAGTTGACGAACGCCGGCAACTGGTCGGCACTGACGAGGGGGGCCGGCAGCATTTCGCAATAGCCGGGGAAGGCCGCCGCGATCCATGGCTGGCGCTGGTCGTCGAGGCACAGAACCCGGCCCCGCCAGCCGACGCGGCGCAACGAGATGGCCAGGCCCAGGGCGGCCACGTTGGCGCCGTTCATGATGGCGACGGCGTCGCGGCTGTTCGCGATCGCGTCGGTTCCGATCCGCGCCGGGGCGCCCGTTGCCGCTGTCATTGACATCTTATGCTCGATCCCGCACCGGCGGCCGCGTGTTCGGTTCCTCGCCGGGGCGGTTTCCTGCCCCCGGGCGGCCGGTGCTTGCGCGCGATATCCAATTCAGTGCCTGCGCCGAGTGCCCCCGCCGCTGTCGCCGGCGGCCGGCCCGTCCGGCTGATATTTACAACGAACCTCTTTTTTTGATAAACCACCCCGGCCGAAAGGTCAACATTACTCGGCGATAATTTAACGCCATATTGTCGAGAATAACCGGGCGCGGATTTTGTTTTCATGACTTGAGCGGATATTGTTTATATAATGATGGGTGAAATAGATTGGGGGACGGTTCGGAATGACGATGGCGATATCGAAAGGGGGGTGATCGCCGCCGCCCCGCCGCGCTGTGTCGCATGTCCGCATGGGAAAAGGGGATTCATATCATGTTTCTGGGCCGCTTTTTCTGTCACATGCTGGTTGCGGGACTGCTGGCCGTGTTGGGCGCGCCGCCGAGTCTGGCGCAGGCCGCGAAGCCCGCCGGCGGGGCGCCGCAGTCCGCCGCCGACGTCCAGCATCTGGGGGGGGCGATCTGGGTTTCGGCCGGCGACGGGCGTTACCGCGATCCGCTTAAATTGGGCGCCTTTGTCGACGACCTGAAAAATCTCCCGTTCGGCGAAGTCATCGTCCAGGTTCGGGCCTCGGGCGACGCCTATTATAATTCGACGCTGGTGCCGCGGGCGCTTGGCGTCCCCGAGCAATACGATCCGCTGGCCGAGATGATCAAGGCTTTCCACGCCGCGCCGCGCCTCAAAAAAGTGATCGCCTGGATCAATCCCTGGCTGGTCGGCAACGAGAACACCCCCACGCCGTTCAGCAACCTGCACGTCACCGCCGCCCACCCCGACTGGCTTTCAGTGCGGGCCGATGGCTCCAAAAGCGATTCCCAGGGGCGGATTTACCTGGAGCCGAGCCTGCCCGCCGTGGAGAAGCACCTTGATGACGTGGTCACCGAACTGGCGCGCAACTACTCTATCGACGGCCTGTATATCGGCCCGATGATCGACGGCGACGGCGACGGCCAGTGGGGCTTCCAGGCCGAAGTGTTGGCCCAGTGGCAGGCCCAAACCGGATCGACGGTCAGGCCCTCGCCCGACGACCCCAAGTGGATCGCGTTCCGCGCCGACCTCCTCACGCGGGCCCTGCGGGGAATGGCGCAGGCGGCGCACGCCGTCAAGCCTTCGCTGCTGGTGGCCGTCGGCGCCGAAACCGATGGCGGCACGCCCGCCGAGGGCCAGTTCCAAGCGAGCACCGTCTATTCCGGGCAGCATCAGGACTGGCCGCTCTGGATGCGGGACAAGCTTGTCGGACGGATCTACCTGGAAAACTTCAAGACCGACGCCATGCTGGCCGGGTCGTTTGACGCCTGGATGAAACTGGCCGTGGCGCTGGCCGGTCAGACGGGCGTGCCGGTTTACATCGGCGTCGGCGGCCAGCAGAACGAATCGGTCATGGCGCTGGCGCAGATGCGGCGCGCCGCCGAAAGCGGCGCCGAGGGGGTCGCCCTCTTCGACTACACGACCCCCATCATCGACCGCGGTTCCAGCGCGCTCTTCTACAACGCCATCGGACGCGCGGTCTTCGGGCCGGGCCTGGTGCACAAGCGCTCGCTGGCCCGCGTCGGGCCGGTGAAACTCGAACCGGTCTTGACGACGGGCACCCAAACCTTCGCCCCGCCCACGACCGGCGCCCAAACAACCGCCGCGGCGCCGCCGTCGAAGGTGGTTGCGGCGGCGGCTCCGACGGCTCCGGCGACGGCCCCGGCGCCGGCCGCTTCCCCCGCCGGAGCGCCCCTCGAATTGCCGCCCCCGCCGGTGCCCGATGAAGGTTCGGGCGAAATGATCCCGGTTTACCCCGAGTCCGGAAAGGCTGCCCCGACGGCGCCATCGGCCGGGGCCGCGGCCGGGGCGGGGTTGACGGTCGCCGAACTGAAGGCCCTGGCCGGAACGCGGGCGGACGAAAGCGCCACCTCGCCCACGGCGACGGCGGCCGC
>JAMCWS010000137.1:5979-8481 GCA_023480605.1 bacterium | reverse complement strand
AGCTTTATATCTCCAGTTTTGCCATTTACCGCCGGATGCGGAGTATTTTATCGACCACGCCGACGGGCAGGTCGAGGCGCCAGAGGCCGTCCGGTCCGGCCGGCGCGAACGCCCCGATCCCGACGGCGGCGAGGCGGCCCCCCTCGCTCCAGACCAGAAGCGGGCCGGTCTCACGCAGGCGCAAGACGAGTTCCACGGCGCCGGCGTCGAGCACCTCGACCGCCGCGGGCGAGAGATACTTGTCTTCGCGGCCGATGACGGCCCAGCCGGCGACGATCGGGCAGAGCAAGGCAAAAAAGTCGCCGAAGCGCTCGATGTGGAAATCGAAGGGAGCACGGTCGAGCCGGTGGGCGCGGCCGGCCTTGCGGTCGTAAAGGAGCAGTCCTCCGGCGGGCGCCGGCCAGGAAGGGCGTCCGTCCTGAAGCATGCCGCCGGCGTGGGCGTAATCGTCGATCGTAAAAGAACCTTCGACGGGCCGTTCGGGGTCGGTGAGGTTATAGGCGACGACCGCCGCCGCGCGGCCGGTCAGCGGCGCGATGACCCGGTAGGGGAGTGCCTCGTCCAGGGGATTGATGTAGACGCTCTCGGGCAGCGGCACGGCCGGGGCGAGCGGCCGGAGCAGGCGGCCGTCTTCGAGGCACAGCGGCATGATTTCCTCGCGCCGCAGGGCCGCGGGATCATCAGAAAGATATACCGGTCCGCCCGAAACGGCCTTCGACGCGGCCATCACGCCGCCGGCCACGGGGTCGTTGGCGTGGAACATGTCGTGGTCGCCCCAGACGGTCTGGCCCATCCACAGCGCGTTGGCGTAGGAATCCAGCAGGTGCATTTTGGCCCGCCAGAGGTCTTCCTTTTTATAGTCCTCGCTGCAGCGGGTGACGGCGCTCAGGCGGGTGTTGAAGACGCAAATGTTGTTGTGGGCCATGCAGTTGAGCAGCCCGTCCATGTGGCGGGCGCAGGCTTGTTCGAGGGCCTGGGCGTTGGCCGCCGCGGCGCGCGCGGCGTTGGCCGCCCCGCGGTAAAGGGTCACGTTACGCGCCTGGTTGTCGACCTTCACGAAATCGAAGCCGGCGCGGCGCGCGTGGCCGATGAAGGCATCGTAGAAGGCTGTCGCGTGCAGGAAGCCGTCGCGCGGCTGGAGCGCCGGGCGGGGGGCCGGCGCGCCCGCCGGGACGGGGGCGAGATGTTCGTCCAGGCCAAGCGAGTTGTTGGGCTTGATGCCATTCCAGTAGCCGTTGAAGTTGAGCCACAGACCGATCCAGCGGACCCGCCCCGGTTCGCGGCGGGCCATCAGCGGTCCCCACCCGTTGGGGAATTTTATGGGGTCGGGATCGAGTTTCTTCAACAGCCGGTCGCCGTCGTGCTCGATGTGGCCGTCGTCGACCAGCACGAAACGGAACGGAATCCCCGAGGCATCCAGCTTGTCGAAAGTCTCCAGCAGGAGCGCCTCGTTGATGTCGCTTTTGTATTCCTCCCAACTGCACCAGCCCAGGTATTCGAAGACTTCGGGGTAATGTTTTTCGGTGCGCGGGCGGGTTGAGCGGCCGACGGCCGGGTCCTCGACGGCCCGGCGCCAGGCGGCCTCGCAAGCCGCGTAGAGATCGGCGTCGGCGGCCCAGGCCAGCAGGGGCAGGTCGCGTCCGGCCGCCGGCGCGGCGTCGCCGAAGGACTCGGTGCCCAGCGTGCCGGCCTTCACGCAAAGGCGGCCGCCGTCGTTTTCAAGCCAGGCGAAGGCCGTCGGCGAAGCGACCGGCACGGCTGCCAGGTGGCGCCCGTCGCGCAGGCGCGCGGCGAGAAACATCCCACCCTTGATCGCCCGGTCCCAGCGCACGATGGCGCCAGGCTGGCATTGATTGCAACCGTCGGGATGGAGCATGTCGCCGGGCGGCCGGTTGATCGCCCGGATCTGGCCGGGGGCGTAGTAGCACGCGCGGTCGCAGTCGATCTCGAGCGCGGCGCCGGCCAACACCCCCTCGGCGTCGGAGATGGCGGAGAAATCGGTCAACCGGATCACACCGGCGGATTCGCCCGCAACCGGCAATTGAACGGGAGGCAATTCGATCATGACATCATTTCCTGAAGAATGGTTTGTCTGCGCGATATTTCGAACCAACCACCAAGACACAGAGACACCAAGATGCGACGTCCTTGAATTGTAAAGATGGTTGGGTGGCCAATGATTTCTTGGGGTCTTGGTGGTTGATATTCATATGGAATCGTGATTCATGAGCGCATTGCACCCGAATCACGCCAATTCGGCGGCGGTAGCCTTGATATAATCGCGCGCGGCGGCGTAGTCCTCCGCCGTCGCCAGATGCTCGATGATCAACGGCGTCTTGGGCGAATGGCGTTCCAGCTCGCGCAGATACGTGCGATAGTCGAGGTGGCCGGTGCCCGGGCGCGTCTCGTCCAGATGCAGGGCCAGCCGATCGCGCAGAATGATGTCCTTGGCGTGGCAACTGACGATCCAGGGCCCCAACTTGGCGAAGCAATCGCGGATAA
>JAMCWS010000137.1:0-5969 GCA_023480605.1 bacterium | reverse complement strand
GGCCGGTGTCGAAGTAGATGCGCGGCGAAACCACCAGGTTCACCGGGTCGAGGTGGGCGGCAAACATCGGATGGTCGACCGCGTGGATGATCTCGCGGTATACGTCGGGGTTGTCGGGCAGAAGCCACTGCATCATTTCGAGGCAGAAGCGGGCGCGGCGCGGCTTGACGGCGTCGAGAATCCTGCGGCAGGTCTCGACGGTGGCGTCGAAACCGGGCTGGTCGAGGTTGTCGGGGTGGGGGCCGTAGGCCGAGTCGGGGTCGAGCGTGCCGATAAAATCGACGCAGCAGAGGGCGCCGATCTCGTCGGCGACGGCCAGGCGCTCGCAGACGAAATCGAATGCCTGGCGCCGCTTTTCGGCGTCGAGCGGCACCAGGTTGCGCCATGCGCCGGCCTCGGCGATCAGGATGTCTTCGCGCGCGAAGGCGTCGCGCACGGCGCGCAGGTAGTCCATGTCGGCCAGCGAAACCCGGCCGGGGCAGACGGCGGCGCTATAACCGAGGCGCCGGTAAGTTTTCGCCATTTCGACCGGATCTTCCGGCATATTGGGCAGCATCGCTCCGAGTCGCATGAGAGATTCCCTTTCCGTGCAAGGCGATTGGCGTGCGCATCCGAAGCGCGTGAAGCAAAGGACGATTCGGAAAAAGTCAATTTAGCCACGAAATGACGCAAAAAAACACGAAAAACGACGACCCGTCGCCGGGCCGGTCGTTTCCGGACCGCCGGGACGCGCGATCGTGTCAGGCCAATTCGGTGCGGTCGTGATCGATAAGGACGCGCACCATCGTCGCCAGGTCGACGGCCGGCGCCCAGCCCAACCGCCGCCGCGCCGCCTCGATGTTGCCGTAGGTGTGGGGGCGGTCGCCCGGATGCAGGCGCGTCGGATCGATCCGCACGTGGCGCGCCGGATCCAGACCCAACTGCGCGAACGCCTCGCGCACCCAGTCGCCGATCGTCAGGGCCCGCCCCGACGCCAGCACGATGTCGGCCGGTTCCTCCAGGCCGCCGATGGCGCAAAAGGCGCGCATCAGGTCGGGTGCCCACGACCAGTCGCGCCGGGTTTCCATGCTCCCGATGGCGACGGCTTCCTGGCGGCCGAGGGCGACGCGCACGGCCTGCCGAACGATACCCCGCTCGACGAACACCTCGGACCGGCGCGGCGAGGTGTGGTTAAATAGGATGGCAACCGACGCGCGCAGTCCGTATTCGTTCCGGTAGCACCGGGTCATCTGGTGGGCCGCCACCTTGCTGACGGCGTAGGGATTGGTCGCCTTGAAGGGTGTCTGCGGCGTGACGCCCTCCGCGCCGGCGGCGTCGTGGTCATAGCAATCGCACGAACCGGCCATCACGAACGCCGCGCCGGGGAAGCGGCGGCGCAACGCGTCGAGCAGGTATACGGTGCCCAGCGCGTTGGTTTCGGTCGTCGCGACCGGCTCGCGCCACGACAGTCCCACCGAACTCTGCGCCGCCAGGTGGTATACCACGTCGGGCCGACTCAGTTCCACGGCGGCCTCGACCGAATCCCGCCGGCCGAGTTCCAGGCCGATAAGGTCGGCCGCGCCCACTTCGCCGGCCAGGTCGCGGACGCGCGGGTCGTCGGGGTGCATGACGGCTCCGAACACCCGGCAGCCGTGCCGCGTCAGCTCGCGCGCCAGGTAATAACCGTCCTGGCCGTCGAGCCCGGTCACCAGCGCCCGGGCCCCCGGCGGCGGTCCCAGCGGCAGGGAACTCAGTGCGGGTTCGGTCATGTCGGAGATCCTTGTCGCGCGGACTCAGTGATCGAACCCCATGGACTCGCGAAACTTTTCGAAAAAGCCTTTTTGCTGGCTGGGGGTTTCATCGCCGCCGGCGGCGCCGAATTCGCGGAGCAGTTCTTTTTGCCGATCGGTCAGCTTTTTAGGCACGACGAGGCGGATGTGGACGTAAAGCGTGCCACGCGGCGCGCTTTCGCTGTCGGCCCGCGGAACGCCGTGGTTGGTGATCCGGAAACGGTGGCCGGGCTGCGTGCCGGCCGGCATCTTGAACGTGTAAGGGCCGTAAGGGGTTTCGACGGTCAGTTCGTCGCCCAGGGCGGCCTGGGTGAAACTGACCTCCTGTTCGCAATGCAGGTCGATTCCGTCGCGCTCGTAACGGGGATGGGCCTTGACGGCCAGAGCGATGTAAAGGTCGCCGCGCTCGCCGCCGGGGGGTCCGGCCTCGCCCTCTTCGAGCATGCGCAACTGGGTGCCGGTCTCCACGCCGCGGGGGATGCGGACCTTGATGCTCACCTTTTCGTTGCGCCGCCCCTGGCCGTGGCAGTCGGGGCAGGGGTCCTGGATGACCTTGCCGCGGCCGCCGCATACGTCGCAGGTGGTGGTGATGCTGAAAAAGCCCTGGGCGATGCGGATCTGGCCCTGACCTCGGCAGCGGCGGCAGGTCTGGGGATTCGATCCGCGGCGCGCGCCGGTGCCGCCGCAGGTTTCGCAATTCTCCAGGCGCTTGAGGCTCAGCTCGGTTTCCTTGCCGAAGAGCACGTCTTCGAGGGTGATTTCCAGGTTGATCCGCAGGTCGCGGCCGCGCGCCCGCCGGCGGCCGCCGCCGCCCATGCCGAACAACGAGCCGAAGAAGTCGCCGAAGATGTCCTCGAACTCCGAGGCGTGGTGGAAATCCTCCCAGTTGAAACCCCCGCCGCGAAACTGGCCCTTAACGCCTTCGTAGCCGAAGCGGTCGTAGTTCTGGCGTTTCTGGGCGTCGCTCAGGACTTCGTAAGCCTCGGCGATCTCCTTGAATTGCTCTTCCGCGTCGGGATTGCCGCGGTTTTTATCGGGATGGAACTGAAGGGCGAGTTTACGATAGGCCCGTTTGATCTCGTCGGTCGTGGCGGTCCGCTCCACTCCCAAGGTCTGATAATAATCTTTTGCCATTTATGCCGCCATGCGCCATCCGCCTCAATATGCCGACCCACAGGCCGTTCGCCAGTCCCGTTTTAGCAAAACGCGGCCCGTCCTGCAAGCCGCGCCGACACCCGATCGATCTCGAATGTGCGCGGCACGGCAAAGCGGCATTCAAAATATCGCGAAATTCAAAATGAAAAATCCGACATCTTCGTGTCGCCCTGGTTCAATTGCGACTGCCCGCGAATCCCGAAAAACGGGAGGGTATGATTTGAACCACGGCGCGGCTTTGCCCTGCAAGGCGTTTCCGCGGCTAATAACCATTGTTTTCAGATTACTTATTATTGCCCACCGTTGCCGCGGGCAGGATGGCGCGCAGTTTGGCCGGGCCGATGCCGCCGACTCGCAGCAGGTCCTCGGGACGACGGTAGGGGCCGTTGCGGCGCCGGTCTTCGACGATGCGTCCGGCCAGCACAGGGCCGACGCCGGGCAGGGCTTCGAGTTCGGTGGCGGTTGCGGTGTTGATATTGGTGCGCGCCGCGAGTGGGGCGGCCGCCGACCGGGGCGTGGCCTCCGGCCGGCGCGCCGTCGGGTATAAAGGATTCCGGTTCGGCAGTCCGGGCGCGATGGGAACGGCGGCGGCAACCGGCGTGCCCCGCGCCATCGGCGTCGCCCGCGCCGCTGGCGCGGCGTAAAGATAGGGTCGCAGCCTGGCGAGCGTGGCGGGGCCGATGCCGGGCACTTCGGCGAGTTGCTCGATGGTGGCGAAACCGCCCAACCTTCGGCGCGTTTCGAGGATGGCCGCCGCCTTGGCCAGGCCGATTCCCGGCAGGCGGTCCAGTTCCTCGGCCGTGGCGCGGTTGATGTCGATGCCGCCGACGGGCGTGGCGGCCGACTCCGGTGCGGCGCGCGCCGCTCTGTCTGGCGCATTGGCTGTTGGCAGCGTTCTCGTGGTTGCGAACGGCGTCTCGGCAAGCGCCGAATCGGCGGCGGCGCGGGCCGTGGCCGATCCGATCGCCGTGACGCCGGCGGGGCCGGCGGCGTTGGCGGCCGCGGGCGTCGCCGGTCGCCCGCCGGCGGAGAAGTCGGCCAACTTCTCCCAACGGCCGGCGTCGTCAATTGCCACGGCCGGTCCGGGTCGATGGCGCCAGTGATCGAAACCCAGTCCGGCCAGGATCAGCGCCACCGTGCCGATGAGGGCCCACTGTTCCTGGCGTGAAAGTCCGATCGCCATCCGCCGCCGCCCGAATTCTCCCCCGCTTGCCGTGCCCCGCAACGCCCCATGTTTATCAACCCGCGACGGAAAGATTCAAGCGGAAAAGTCGGACCGGCGGCGAGTTGAGGATCTTCGGCCAGCGTGCCATTTCATTGAACCACCAAGACATCTATGATAAGTAACCGTCAAGGATAAAAGGAGTTATCCTTCGTCCCCCGAGAGCCTCTGGTGACGTTTGAGTTAAGGCGTGCCTGTCGCAAAGCTTTTGAATCTTTCTTCCTGGGTCAATGGCCTAAGCCTGACCAGACATCTATTTGCGCGCATCAGGTTCCTTGGGGAACCTTTGCGGAAGATTAAGTTTGGGTCAACCTCCGGCCTCGAAACACAAAGTGGGTCGTATCACGGCCCGAAGGCCGATCGCGCAGTCTTCGTTGGCGAGGACCGAAGGCAAGCTTGGCGAACAACGCCGCCCCGATATTCTTCTTCCCGAGCCTCTTACGGCTTCCGCCCCTCTGCCGTCCGCGGCTCAAATGGTTGTGGGCTTTTATCGGCGGCCAACAAATAGGCCACCAGTTTGCGGGCCACGGCCAGGGTGGCCCGGTTGCGGTTGCCGCGAGCCAGTTCGCGGCGGTGAACCACGGCCAATTGCTCGTTGTAGCGGGGCGCCAGCTTGGCCGCCTCGATCAATATCTGCTGCAGGTGCTTGTTGCGTTGCTTGCTGATCGGGCCACGCTTTTCCTGGCCGGCCGAGCTGTCCTGGGCGCTGCATCGCCCGCAGTAACTGATGGCCTGGCCGATTCGGCTGAAGCGCCGTGGATCGCCAACCTCAAGGATCCAGCTCAGGGCCAGAATCTCGCCCACCCCCTTGATCCTTTTTAACCGTTCCATCCGTTCGCGCAACGGCTGGTCTTCGGCCAACTTTTTGATCAACCCCTTTTGCAATCCATCGAACAGCTCAAGATTTGAACGGCTCAGGGCGAGCAGTTGCTTGACCGACGGGGGAGCCTCCTGGCCCAGGCCGGCCAGCAAATCTCCAAAGTAACCCTTGCCGTGCAGCCGGTCCTTGCTATATTGCACGCCGCATTCCATCAGCAGGCCGGCGATCTTGTTCTTCATCCGCGTGGCTTCACTCACGATCAGGTTGCGGTAGCGCAGCACCCGCCGCTGCTGACGGATTTCCTTGGAAGCCATGTGGCACTCCGGCAGCAAGTCACAACGCAGCAGGTCGGCTATTTTGCCCGCATCAACCCGGTCGTTCTTCTTTTTGGAGGCCGCGATGGCTTTGAACATGGCCGGGTGGGCCACCTTGAGCGATGCCGCTTTCGGCTTCAAGTGATCGTAGATCCGGCCGGTGAACAGCGTGGCTTCCATGGCGCCGGTCCACGGCCGGCGTAACCGGCTTGACCAGGCATCCAGGTCTGGGCGGGTGGCTCTGATTTCTCCCTCTCCGATCAGCTTGCCGCCGCGTGTCTTGACGCAGTAGGCAATCGTTTTTTTGTGCACATCCAATCCGACGTAAGTCATACTTCTCATGGCAATCCTCCGAGTTGGTTTCTGAGCCAGCTTCAGCTGCCGGTCTCAGCTATTTAGCCATTCGGGGGATTCTCCTCAATAGCAACTTATTCATCTAAACACGAAGTTAATGGTAACCATGCGTATGCAAGCGGTATCGTAGTAAACTGATTTCTTGGTGTCTTCGTGTCTCGGTGGTTGATATCTTGGCTGTTGCGGTGAAGAATCACGATATTTGCGACGAGTTTTTTTCTTTTCGTGTGATTTCGTGGCGCAATTGCTCTTTCAGATTGAATGGCGCGGAGCGATGACGATGAATCGACGCGAAAGACTCTTGGCGACGCTGCGGGGCCGGCCGGTCGACCGTC
>JAMCWS010000228.1 GCA_023480605.1 bacterium | reverse complement strand
TGACCGGGAAAACGAGCGACACAAGGGTTTTCGGATTTTCAAGGGCATCGAGTCCGACATCCTGGCCGGCGGCGAACTCGACTACGACGACGACCTGCTGGCGCGCCTGGACCTGGTGGTCGTCTCGGTTCACAGCCGCTTCACGATGGACCGCGACGCCATGACCGACCGGATCTGCCGGGCGATGGAGCATCCGGCGGCCGCCATCCTCGGTCATCCCACCGGCCGCCTGCTGCTGCGGCGCGAACCTTACGCGCTCGACATAGACCGGATCATCGCGACAGCCGCGCGCACGGGCGTCGCCATCGAAATCAACGCCCACCCCTGGCGGCTGGACCTGGATTGGCGCGAGATCCGGCGGGCGCGCGCCGCCGGCTGCCGGTTCGCCGTCAATCCCGACGCCCACGCGGCGCAAGACCTGGAATATATCCGTTTCGGCGTGGGCATCGCACGCAAGGGCTGGCTCGAAGCGGGTGACGTCGTCAACACGCTGACGGCCGAGCGGTTCGCGGCCTGGCTGCGTGAGCGCCGCGGCGTCCGTCGCCCGCCGTCGAAATGACCGATCCGGACACGGCGCCCGGGCCTTCGTTTTCCATTCTAAAAGTTTTGACTCCACGGCCGCATCCGGAGAGAATGCCAGCCGAATGCATGACTCGTGTCGTTTGGCCGCGAAACCGGCGCACCGCGCCGGACAGCGTTTTGTCGCGGCCGGTTTCATATACATGACCCGACGCCGGCGCGGGCCGGCGGCGCAATGAAAGGCGGATCAACTTATGGAAGGATTCTCGCCCGTCTGGACCGAATGGCTGATGCTGGCCACGCTGGTGGCCGGCATGATCTACTGGGGGGTGCGCATGCGCCGGGTGGCCTCGACCCTGGAAGGCTCGTTCCTGGCCAACCGCCGCGTGCCCGGCATTATCGCCTCGTTCTCCACCGTCGCCACCAACCTGAACGTCAACGATTTCATCGGGGGGGCGGGATTCGCTTACGGAATGGGGGTGGTGGTCGCCCACGGCGGACTCTATTCCGGCCTGGCGCTGCTCATCACCTCGCTTTTCCTGATGCCCCGGCTGCGGCGGATGAATGCCATGACGCTGGGCGACTGGCTGGGGCGGCGCTATACCCCGGCCGTGGCGGTCGCCTATAGCGTTATCTGGTCGGTGATCTGGATGCTGTTCAACCTCGGCCTTTACCTGTACGGCGGGGCGCTGGTCCTCCACTCGCTGTGCGGCTGGAATCTGTATCTGTCGATTATCGTTTTGTCGCTGACCTCGGTGGTATTCACGCTGATGGGCGGCTTCGGCGCCGTGGTCATCGCCGACGTCGTTCAACTGGCGATGATGTTTTTCCCGTTCGTGATCCTGGCGGTGTCGGTCTGGACCGACATCGGCGGGCCGGCCAAAATCGCCGCGATGCTGCCCCCCGACAAGGGACAATTCTGGACCTTTCATACCCCCTTCGGCGCGCTGCCCGTCATGCTCGGCGGCATCTTTCTGATGTCGATGAGTTACTGGTCGTGCGAGGCGCAGGTGGTGCAGCGGCCGCTGGCCACGCGCAGCGAGGAGGACGCCACGATCAGCTACCTGGGGGCGACCTTCTGGTTCGTGGTCCTGGTGCCGCTGGTGATCACCTTGCCCGCCCTGGCGGCCGTCCACATGTTCCCCAAACTCGAGAACCCCGACTTTGCGATGATCAGCCTGGTGCACAAGTATATTCCGCACGGCCTGCTCGGCATTACGGTCGTGGGGCTGATGTCGGGTTTCTTTTCGAGCGCCAACGCTCAGATCAACTCCTTCTGCACGATGTTCACCTCGGCGGTCTACAAGCCCCTGTTGGTTCGCAACCGCACCGATGACCATTACCTCAGAGCGTCGAAAACGGCCGGCGTCATCTTCACGCTGGCGGCCATCGGCACGGCGCTGCTGACCTCGACCAATGAAAAAGGCATGTTCCTGTTCGCCATCTCGATCCTGGCGACCATCATGCCCCCGTTCGGCGCCATCACGATGCTGGGCGCGTTGTCGCGGCGGGTCAATCGCCAGGGGGCGCTCCTGGGCCTGTCGGTGGGCGGCATTCTGGCCGTCGTGCTGATCGTGCTGGACCTGACGGGACACCTGAAAAATATCGGCGAGAACTCGCTCTATTTCCGGACGCTGACGACGTTCGTCGTGACGTGGGTGGTCACTTACGTGGGCAGCCTGCCTTACGCCGTCCCGGAACCGTCGCCCGAGCGAATCGCCGAAGGCCGCATGACCCGGCCGACGTCGCGCGTCATCCGGATGATGATCCTGATGATCGCCGCCTCGATCGGCATGCTTCTGTTTTGGACCGTCTATTTCAAATGAATTGAGGGCGCATACCATGACCGAAAAATCCCGATCCGGTTCGCGGCGCATGACCATTCCCAACGGCATCATGCTCCTCGCGATGGGCGTGCTGGTGCTCATCACTCCCTGGGCGACGGCGATCCCGCCCCACCAGCTGGCCCTCGACTACATCGCCGGCGGCATCATGGCGGTCGGCGGCCTGGCCAGCATTGTGTTCGGTTTCGTCACGGGCCGGTCCGACAAGAAGAGCGAGTGGTATTCCTCGCCGAATGAGAAATAACCGCCACCGCCCGCCGTCACACCCCCCAAAGGCCGACGGCGGCGTAAGGGGCTTGCGGCTCGCGGCGTTTGGCGATGGGAACCGACCGGTCGCCGCGTGGCGTGCCCTAAGGCGAATGTCGATCCGCGGAGGTGGAAGATGCGAAAAATGACGTGGTACATGGCGACGGCCGTTTGCCTCGCCCTCATTTTGGGTTGCGCGCACGGCGGCGGCGCGGTAAAGGAGACCAACATGGCGGAACAGATGCGGCAGTCCGTCGCAGCGCTGGCGACCGGTAAAATCAACACGCTGGCGCACTATACGCCGCGCGTCGAGGTGATCGCCGTCGACCCGCGGGGGGAGGCCAATGCCTTCAACCGGCGGCATACGCCGATGCTGAAGGCCGACACCCCTTGGAATCCCGGGGATATCCTGCACATCGAAGTGCCCGAATACGTCTGGGCGACCGTGCCGGGAGATCCATCTCGGGATCCGCTCTTTTTCGGCCGCGCGCCCGCGGTGCTCAAAGGCTCGAAGGTTCGCTTCCCCTCGCTCGAGCCGCCGGTCTGGAAGCCGCGCGAGGGTGGCGGGTTGGCGCTTGACAATCCGCTCGCGGGGGACTATGTCCAGCGTTTCCGCGTCATCCCGCGCGACCGCGTCCTCGAAATATGGGTCGGGGTTACGAACAACTCCGCTCGCCCACTCGAGAACCTGCGGACCCAGCTCTGCTTGATGCCCGACCGGACCGAATGCCTCAAGGAGCGTTGGCCGACCTCGTCGAGGATTTACTCCGGCGGGGAGGTGGTCAGTTGGGATTCCGCCGGACAGAGCCTTTCCTGGCTCGACGAGTTCTACAATCCCCAGCGCAAAACGTTCTCGCAGTCATGTTTTTTCATCAGCCCGCTCAAAGGTTACGAGCCTCCGGGTTGGCCCGAGAAGGAACGCGCCCGCAAAGACCTGATGCTGCTCGCGCGGCCGGTCGACGTCGCCGCGATCGCTAAACAGGATCCGGCTCAGCCGCGCCGCAACCTGATCGTCTACAGTCCCTTCGGCCAGGACGCTTTCTACAATTGCCTTGTGCCGTGTTTCCATGCCGACCCGCATATGAAGTCGGTTGCGCCGGGCGAGACGCGCTGGACGGTGTCATTTTACATATACTATGAAGGCGACCTGGCGGCCTTCTTCGAGAAACTGACGGCCCTCGACCGCGAACTCCACCGCGACCAGGGTTTGCCGGTCGCGCCTTAGTAGACGATTCCCTAAATAGGGCAGTGCGATATCAGTGTGTTGGTCTGCCCGGATATCCTTGATTACCAGGTATCGCGCAGGGCGTCGTGGCTGCCTGGGTCGTTGGGCGGCTGGACGCAACCGGCCGCGAATCGCGGTTCTCGGTGTGACGACGAGATAGGAATCGGCGAAACGGTCATTATGGGCGTTGGCAGGTTTATTCAGGACGTCCAGGCGATCATCATTGCGACAACGTCCGTTCGCCGCTGAGTATATCACGTCGTCCGCACCTTGATGTCGTGCACCCAACGTTAACCCGCCAAGAGGTTTTTCTTGCCTTCGATATGCGCGGTAAACATAATAAATGCCAATAAGATTTTTTTTGATTTTTACGTCAACTGGCGTTTTCCGGCGGAAACAGGACCGATGCCGGCCGAAGAAGGGAGACCCGACCATGGGCTGGCGATGGTTGATTCCGATCCTTATCGTCCTGGCCGTCCCGTCACTGGCGGCGGCACGGGGTTACGAACAAAAACAAGCGGCGGCGCAGGCCAAATCGTCGGCCAAGCCGGCTCCCTCTCCGGATCCGCAGGCCAAGAAAGCGATGATCCAGCGCTTTAGCGGGCTCTGGCAGCCGGCTTCGGGCTTGTCCGGCCGGCGCTCGGCGCTGGCTCCCTGGTTCAGCCGGGCGCGCACGAAGGGCCCGCACCAGGTGTTCCGTGTGCCCTATGCCCGACTGCATACCCACCTGGAACGCGGCGTCGTGGCGGTTCAACCCCCCGAAGGAACGCGCCTCCTGACGTCTCCACGCAAAGGCGAGCCGGAGCATGAGACGGTGTATCGTTACCTGGCGGATCATCCCGACCTGTTCGGCCTGAAGGCTCCGCGCAACGAACTGGCCCTGGAGCGGCAGAGCCGCGATGAAGTCGGCATGAGGCATCTGTCTTTCCAGCAGCGGCACCGGGGCGTGCCCATTTGGGGCCGTCAGTTGGCCGCGCATTTGGACAGCGACGGCGCGCTGGTTTCGATGAACGGCTTGCTGGAATCCACGCCGGCCACGGCGGAGGCGACGCCCGCGATTTCGGCGCAAGAGGCGATCGAACTGGCCTGGGCGAAACTCGCGGCCGACGGCCGCCCGCCCAGCCTGACGCCCGAACAGCGCGCGCTGCTTGGCATTGGCGAACCGGCGGTCGCGTTGCATTACTGGGCGGCCGCGCCCCACGAGCCCCTCCAACTGGCGTGGATCTTCGATCTCTATCCCAGTTTGCGCGATCGCATGTCCTTTGTCGTGTCGGCCCGCGACGGCGCCATATTGGAATCCTACAACGCCACATGCTCCGACGGACCGGCCACGGCCCAGGCCGTCAATCTTAATAACCAAACGGTTACGATTAACACCTACCAAGTCGGCGCGGAGTATTCGCTCATCGACGCCAGCCGCCCGATGTTCGTCCAGGGTCAGACCAGCGATCAGATCCTCAACGGCGGCAAGGGCGTCATCGTCACGCTCGACCTGCGCAACCAGGACTTGACCGACCAATCGGCCTATTATCGGATCGTGTCGGCCACCAACACCTGGAGCGACAAGACGGCCGTCTCGGCGTTTGATTATACCGGACGCGCTTACCAGTACTTCATGGATAAATTCGGCCGCAATTCATTCGATAATCAGGGCAAGACCATGATTACGCTTGTGCACGTGACCGAAGGCGGCCAGTCGGCCGACGACGCCTACTGGAACGGTTTGTGCGTTGTCCTTTGCGACGGTGGAACCCATTTCAAGCCCCTGGCGGGCGGGCTGGACTGCGTCGGCCACGAGTGGACTCACGCCAACGTGCAATACACCGCCAACCTCGAATACAAGTATCAGTCGGGCGCGCTGAACGAAACCTACGCCGACATCGGCGGCGCCTCGATGGACAACGAGGATTTCATGATCGGCGAAGACATCGTCAAACCCGCCTCTTTCCCCACCGGGATGCTGCGCGACATGACCAACCCTCACAACGGCGGCGCCAGCCTGAACGACATGAGTTGGCAGCCGGCGCACATGAACGAATACGTCGACATGCCATTGGATCAGGACAACGGCGGCGTCCACGTCAACGGCGGCATCACCAACCTGGCCGCCTACAAGATACTCAACGCACTGGGCCGCACCGACGGCGAGCGGCTGCTCTTTCGCACCCTGTTCAATTATCTCGGCAAGCAATCCAATTTCACCGACTTTCGCATTAACGCGGTGCAATCGGCCGCCGACCTTTTCGGCAATGATTCGGCCCAGCAGCAGAGCGTCCGCCAGGCCTTCGACGAAGTCGGCATCGTCGAGGGCGCCGGCACCACGCCGCCCCCCGACGTTGAGTATCTTGTAGGCGAGCAGTATATCCTCATGGTCAACGACGAATACGATTACTATTGGGGAACATACGAAAATTCCCTCCTGATCAGCAATCCGTTCAACTCGATCGAGCAACTCTCGGACATTTACTACTTGACCCAGACGCAAGTGAATGTCAACTCCGGCCGCCCGATCGCCATCGATCCTTACGGCCAGGAGATCATCTTCGTCGATGCCGACGACAATTTACGCTCCATCAAGCCCGACGGCAGCGATGAATACGTCATCGACGACGGCGCCTGCTGGTGGAGCGTGGCGATCTCGCCCACGGGCCGGCGGGTCGCCCTCACCCGCAACATCAGCGAAAACAAAATTTTCGTGCTCGACCTCCAGGATCAGACAATCAGCGAATTGACCCTCATGCACCCGACGACATCGGAAACCGAAGGCTATGCCGACATCGTCAATTTCGCCGATTCCCTCGTGTTCATCGATGACCAGTTCCTGGCTTATGACTGCATGAACACGCTCAAATCGTCGGGCCAGCAATCCATCGAGTTTTGGGATGTCAACGTCATCGACGTCGTCTCGGGCAAGATCTTCGCCGTTCTTCCCCCCCAGCGCGAGGGCGTGAATGTCGGCAATCCGATCCTGGCTTCGACCAACCATGCCATACTCGGCGTTGAAATGTTCGACCAGGCGTCGACCAACAAGGTCGTCGGGATCAACCTGGCGACCGGCGACGCCGGCGTCATACTCGACAACGGGCAGGATATCGCATTTCCCGATTATTCGGTCGATGACGGCCATCTTCTTTTTACACACTCCAATGCCTCGGGATTAAAAGATGTATACGTGATCCCGCTGGGTGCGGACAAAATCAACGCGGCCGGCGGTTCCGTCAACCTGGTCACGAATACACAACTGCCCCAATGGTTTGCCGTGGGCTCCCCGCCGACAGCCAACGTTGCGTTCCCGTCGGCCGCGGGCGCCGGCCCCGAAAACGTCGCGTCGGTCAACATACCCGTCGCCCTTTCGGCATCCAGCGCCGCCCAGATCACCGTCGATTACGCCGTCACCGGCGGCAATGCGATCGGCAACGGCGTCGATTACTCATTGGGCGCCGGAACGCTGACCTTTGCACCGAGCGTCACGACGGCGAATATTCCGGCTGCCATACAAAACGATGCGGATATTGAAGGCAACGAGACGATCGTTATCACGCTCTCGCGTCCGGTGAACGCCTGGCTGGGGACGCAAACGACTTATACGTACACAATCCAGAACGATGACGTGACCCCGACCCCCACGCCGACGCCGACGCCCACGCCGACCCCGACCCCCACGCCCACGCCGACGCCCACGCCCACGCCAACCCCGACGCCCACGCCCACGCCAACGGTTTCGCAACTGGTCGATTATCTGCTTGGGCGAATCGCCATGCCGGCGGGTTGCGATCTCAACCTGGATCAGAAAGTCGACATCGCGGATCTGGTGCGATTGGTGAATCTGCAGCCAACTCCCACGCCGACCCCGACGCCAACACCAACGCCCGGCTTCAACGGCACCGAGCAAGCCTTGATGCTGGAGACATACGGCGGGCCGGGCGCGTCCACAAAGCAGGGCACCGACGCGGTGGCGACCTTGGCGGAAGCGATCTGGGGGGCGCGCGACCTCAACCAGGGCGCATGGGTTTATACAGGGACCCTGACCCAGACGGCTCCGGATTCCGAAACGTGGACCTACAACGCGTCGCCCGCCGGCAAACTCGTGGTCGCTTACGCCGGCGGCCCGACGATCGAATTCGTAATCAACACCACGACGCTCGACGGTTACACCGAGGACACATGGGAAAATTTCAGCCTTTCCCATCATCTGGATTTCACCGTCAAGTCGGCCGGTTTGGCCGACCTGACCATTTCCAGCACCAGTCAGCCCGACGCTGAAAAGGTCATTCATTGGACCCGGACGATCAAGGGAACGGTGGTCATTCAGGGGGAAACGGTCACCGTCGACCTTACGCACACGGGCACGCGTGATGGATATGTCGAGTATCCCGACACGCGCTATGAATACAGCGAACAATGCACGGGCACCGCGCAGTCGGCATCGGGTTCGATGAACATTTCGGCGACCGAATGGTCGGTATACGCATATGACGCTCGCAACGACCATCACGCCTGGTCGTTCCGGATCACCAACAACAGTTCGGCGACCCGCGGCGGATCCACCTACCAGTTCCAGAACGCGCTCGTGCAGTGGGAGAAGGAATCCATGTACTCCGGCGCGACTTATATCAACGTCGTTAAGCAGCCCAGCTATTGGCAGGTTCAGGGGCAACTGCTGAAAGATGGGCAACCGTTGGGGGCCCTGCAATTCACCGAATCCCCCGCGGTCGACACCCATG